>JASHVC010000203.1 GCA_030039655.1 Xanthobacteraceae bacterium
AACAACGCCTCGTGCACGCGGGTCGCGCCGGCCTGGGGCGCCGTTGGTTGCGACGGCGCCTGCGGCAGCATCATCGCCAGCATCTGATCGATATAACCGCGGCGGCGGAAGAAAATGCGAAATGCCTGATCGAACAACACCGAATGCTCATGCCGTTTCACGAACACGGCGTGCAGCGTCCAATAAAAATCCTCGCGCGTGCCGACACCGGCCGTCTTCAGCGCCTCAAGCGCATCGAGCACCGCACCCGGGCCGACCGGGATACCGGCGGCACGCAGCGCACGGGCGAAATAGAGGATGTTCTCGGCGAGCCTGCCTTGCTGCTCCGGCTGATCAGCCATGGGGGGCGCCTTCCGCGAGCTTGCAGCGTACGCCGTCTTGCCGTAAACGCTCGATGCGCGCGGGGTGACCCGCGCCGTAAGCGTTCACGTCAGCCAACGCGCCCGGCCGATCCCCGCTCCCATGATGCGGGTGGCAGCCAACTGGCGCTTGGAGCTTTGACGTGACGCGCATTTTCAAATTCCTGACATCCTCGATTACCGCCTTCTCTGCCGCGCCGCGTGCCGCGCGCGTGGGATCGTTCCTGTTCTTTGTCGCCAGCGTCGCCGACGGCACTTTGATGCCGTTCTTCCCGCTGTGGGCACGCAACGACGCCGGCATCCCCGTCGAATATATCGGTTTGCTGCTCGGATGCTATGCGGGCGGGGAATTGCTGGCCACGCCCTTTGTCGGCGGCATTGCCGACCGGGTCGGCCGGCGGCTGGTCCTGCTGGCCTCCACCACTGGCATCGGCATCGGCTTTATCCTTCTGTTCTACGCGCCTGGTGCGATTGCAACCGCGTTTTCGCTTCTGGTCATCGGCATATTTGAGAGCGTTCTTCACCCCACAGCCGCCACGGTCATTACCGACGTGGTGCCCGCGGATGATCGCCGCGGGCATTTCGCCATGACGCGCATCATGTCGAATGCCGGCCGGATCATCGGACCGGCACTGGGCGGCGTCCTGGCATTATGGTCGCTGCATCTCGTGTTCTTCGGCGCCGCTGCTACGATCCTTATCGGCGCCGTGACGGTGGCAGCGCTGCTGCCAGAGACCTGGCACGGACCCACTGAGGCCGGAAGCGACGATGACGACGAGAGCCTCACCGCCCTCGGTGCGGCGTTTCGCGATCGGCGTCTGGCCGGACTGCTGCTATCGATTTCCGTGCTCGAAATCGCTGTCAGCTGGATCGAGGCGGTCACGCCACTTTATGCCACCGCGGCAGGCGCGCTGACACCAACCGGCATCGGAATGCTGTTCGCCTATGCGGGCGTGATCGGCGTGATCTTCCAACTACCAGTCACCCAAGCTTCGCAGCGCGTCAGCGGCTTTGCCGCGGTGCTTTGCAGCGGCGCCATCGAGGCGCTCGCCTTCGTGTTCCTGCTGCCCACGCCAGCTATACCGTTGCTCATCGCGGCGATCACATTGGCGACCTTCGCCCGCATGCTGTCAGGCCCCCTCGTCCAGACAATCGTGTCGGAGCTGGCGCCGCGCAACGCGCAAGCCACTTATCAAGCGGCATTTTCGGTGGTCTTCGATCTAAAGGACGCGGCCGGCCCCGCACTGGGTACGTGGCTCTATGCGATGTCGACAGTGCTGCCGTGGGGCACCGGAATCGTTGCCTCGATCGGCGCCTCACTCGCGCTTGCAGTCGCGACACGCCGCCATGAGGCGGGGCAATCGGGCAAGAGCGAGAATGGCTGAAGGCAGGCGCTACTCCGCGGCGCGCAGTTCGGCCTTCACCTCGTCGAGCATCTCCTTCACCTTCGAGCCATCAAGGCGGGCGATGTCGTCCTGATATTTCAGGAGAACACCCAGCGTGTCTGATACGGTGGCCGGGTCGAGTGCAACGACATCGAGTTCGGACAGCGCGCCGGCCCAATCGAGCGTCTCGGCGACGCCCGGCGATTTGAACAGATCCTGCTTGCGGAGCGCTTGCACAAAGGCGACGACCTGCTCGGACAGCTTTTTGCTGACGCCCGGCACCTTTTTGCGCACGATGGCGAGCTCGCGCTCGGCGGTCGGATAGCCGACCCAGTGATACAGGCAGCGGCGCTTGAGCGCGTCGTGCACTTCGCGGGTGCGATTGGAGGTGATGACCACGACTGGCGGATGCTCGGCCTTCACGGTGCCCATTTCAGGGATGGTGACCTGAAAGTCGGCCAGCACTTCGAGCAGGAACGCCTCGAATGCTTCGTCGGTGCGGTCGATCTCGTCGATCAGCAGCACCGGTGCGCCGGCGGTGTCGGGCTCGAGCGCCTGCAGGAGCGGGCGCTTGATCAAAAACCGTTCGGAGAACACGTCGTGTTCGAGCCTCCCGCGGTCGTGTTCGCCCTCGGCTTCGGCAACGCGGATGGCGATCATCTGCGCGGCGTAGTTCCACTCGTAGACCGCCGCCGCAATATCGAGACCCTCGTAGCATTGCAGCCGGATCAAATGGCGGCCCAACGTCGCCGATAGCACCTTGGCGATCTCGGTCTTGCCGACGCCGGCCTCCCCTTCGAGGAAGATCGGCCGGCCCATCTTGAGCGCGAGATAAAGCACGGTGCCGAGCGAGCGATCGGCGAGATAATCCGCCTCGGCGAGAAGCTCGACGGTGCCATCGATGGAGGCCGGCAGCGGCCGCGGCGAAGGTTTATTCATGTGAGCAATCTATCCCGTCATAACCGGGCTTGTCCCGGCCATCCGCGTATTCCAGGGTCCCGTAAAGACGTGGATGCCCGGCACGAGGCCGGGCATGACGACCGTTAAATGTCAGCAATTGATGTTTGCCGCGTCCGCTTACTTCCCGATCGCCTCAGCAACGGCCCGGCGGGCGAGCACGCCGACCAGGTGCGCGCGGTATTCGGCGCTGCCGTGGATGTCGGAGTTCATGCCATCGGCCGGGATGGTCATGCCTTCGAGCGATTTCGGCGAAAAGCGCTTCTTCAGCGCCTCCTCGAACGACTTCACCCGGAATACGCCGTTGGCGCCCGCGCCGGTCACCGCGACGCGGTTTTCGCTGCCGCGTTTGCTGACGAACACACCGACAAGCGCGAAGCGCGAAGCCTGATTGCGGAATTTCTGATAGGCCGCCTTCTTCGGAATCGGAAAGCTCACCTTGGTGATGATTTCGGCAGGCTCCAGTGCGGTCGAGAACATGCCGGTGAAGAAATCGTCGGCCTTGATGCGCCGCTTGTTGGTGATGATGGTGGCGCCGAGGCCGAGGCACGC
>JASHVC010000204.1 GCA_030039655.1 Xanthobacteraceae bacterium
GAGCAGGCCTTCGTCCATGTTGACGTCGATGATTTGTGCGCCGTTCTCGACCTGGTCACGCGCGACGGTGAGCGCGGCGGAAAAGTCGCCGGCGGTGATGAGCTTGCGGAAACGCGCCGAGCCGGTGACGTTGGTGCGCTCGCCCACATTCACGAAGGGAATCTGCGGCGTCAGCGTGAAGGCTTCGAGGCCGGAAAGCCGAAGCCGCGGCGCGATCTCGGGGATCGCGCGCGGCGCCTTGCCGGCGACCGCGTCGGCGATGGCGCGAATGTGCTCCGGCGTCGTACCGCAGCAGCCGCCCACGATATTGACCAAGCCGGACGCAGCGAATTCGCCCATCTGCGCCGCCATCGCCTCCGGGCCTTCGTCATAGTGGCCGAATTCGTTGGGCAGGCCGGCATTCGGATAGGCGCAGATCAGCGTATCGGCGACGCGGCCGAGTTCTGCGATATGGGCGCGCATCTGCCGGGCGCCAAACGCGCAGTTGAATCCGATCGTGATGGGCTCGGCATGGGTGACCGAATTCCAGAAGGCCTCGGGCGTTTGGCCGGCCAGCAAACGGCCGGAGCGATCGGTGATTGTGCCCGAGATCATGATCGGCACGTGGATGCCGCGTTCCTCGGTGACTTCGGCGATGGCGTAGATGGCGGCTTTGGCGTTGAGCGTGTCGAAAATGGTCTCGATGAGCAGGAGATCGACCCCACCGACGATCAACCCGCGAATTTGTTCGCTGTAGGCGACGCGCAGCTCGTCGAACGTAATGGCGCGGAAGCCGGGATTGGAAACGTCCGGCGAGATCGAGGCGGTCCGATTGGTCGGACCGATGGCGCCGGCGACGAACCGCGGCCGTCCGTCTTCATCCTGCGCGATGCCAGCGGCTTCCCGCGCCAGTCGCGCGCCTTCGGCGTTCAGCTCGTAGGCGATTTCGGCCATGCCGTAGTCGGCCTGGGCGATGCGGGTCGAGGAAAATGTGTTGGTCGAGACGATGTCGGCGCCGGCGCGGAAATAGGCGAGGTGGATCGCGCGCACAGAGTCAGGCCGGCTGAGATTGAGCAGGTCGTTGTTGCCGCGCACCTCGCGGTTCCAGGCGTCAAAGCGCGCTCCGCGATAGCCTCCCTCGTCGAGGCCAAGCGCCTGGATCATGGTACCCATGGCGCCGTCAAGAATAAGAATGCGCTCCGCCGCGAGCTGGCGCAGGCTTGCCTCAGCCGGCGATACCGTTGGCGATTTGAATGCAGGACTCGACATGGGCTAGCACCACTCCCTCTCCCCGGAGGGGAGAGGGTTGGGGTGAGGGGGTTCGGAAGCTTGAGAAAAACCTGGGTGTTCGGATTGATAGGATTTGAGCGCCGCGCCGATTTCTTCGATCACGCCATCGGTGTTGTTCATCACGTCGTTATTCCAGAAGCGAAGAACCAGATACCCCATCGCTTCCAGAACCTTGGTTCGCCTCACGTCTGCCTCGGTGCGAACCACGTGCTGACCACCGTCAAGTTCGATTATGAGGTGTGCATCGGCACAAAAGAAATCGACAACGAAACGGTCAATCGGAAACTGCCTTCTAAATTTCCAGCCGGAGAGACGCCGGTCGCGCAATCGAAACCAAAGTATCCGTTCGGCATCTGTTTGATTGCGCCGCAGCCGCCTTGCTGTTTGAGGACTTGCCTTCATCGGCCGAGCCCCCTCACCCCGACCCTCTCCCCTATGGGGAGAGGGAGTTCGCTCTGCTTTCCTCCGCGCGTCTCAAGCCGCTCTTGTCCAGGCCGCAGGCCGAGCAGATGGCAGATCGCGTAGACCAGATCGGCGCGGTTCATGGTGTAGAAATGGAAATCGGTGACGCCGTGATCGACGAGGTCGAGCACCTGTTCGGCGGCGACGGCAGCGGCAATCAGCTTGCGGGTCGCTGCGTCGTCGTCGAGGCCGTCGAAGCGTTCGGCAAGCCACGCCGGCACCGAGGCGCCGCAGCGTGCCGCGAAATTCTTCGTGGTCTTGAAGTTCTGCACCGGCAGAATGCCGGGCACGATCGGAATGTGGATGCCGCGGCCGCGGACGCGGTCGAGATAGCGGAAATAAGCGCTGTTCTCGAAGAAGAACTGAGTGATGGCGCGGCCAGCGCCCGCATCGACCTTGGCCTTGAGCATGTCGATGTCGGCGTCGACCGAGGGGCTATCCGGATGTTTTTCCGGATAGGCGGACACCGAGACTTCAAGATCGCCATGGCGCTTGATGCCCGCGACGAGATCGGCGGCGTTGCGGTATCCGCCGGGATGCGGCGTGTAGCGCTCGCCCGCGCCCGCCGGCGGATCGCCGCGCAGCGCCACGATGTGGCGCACGCCCGCTTCGGCGTAACCGGAAATTACCGCATCGATCTCGGCGCTGGTCGCGGCGACACAGGTCAGATGCGCGGCCGGCGTCAGCATAGTCTCGGCGAGGATGCGCTTGACGGTCGCGTGAGTGCGCTCGCGCGTCGAACCGCCGGCGCCGTAGGTGACCGAGACGAAATTGGGCTCGATCGGCGCCAGCCGCGCGATCGCTTCCCACAGCGATTGCTCCATTTCCGCGGTCTTGGGCGGAAAGAATTCGAACGACACGCGAATGCTGCGCGGCGCATTGGCGCGAACGAAGCGGCTTGCTCTAGACGAGGCGCTCATTACGCCACCTCGCGCGTTGACGCGGCCAGCACGATGCGCGGATCGCGCGCAAGCCAGAGCGAGACTGCGATCTTCCCTTCCGGCCCCGGCGGCAACGTCTGCTGGCGCATGACATCGAGGCCGGCGGCTTCCAGCCATTGCGTCACCGTCTCGGCCGCAAAGCCGAGCCGGCGATGGGCGTGCTGCTCGCGCAGAAATTCCAGATCGTGTGGCGCGAAATCGATGACCAGCAGGCGGCCGCCCGGCCGCAGCACGCGCGCGGCTTCCCGGATGGCGCGGGCGCTGTCATCGAGGAAGTGGAGCACCTGATGGATAATCACGACATCGAACGAGTCGCGCGGCAGCGCCAGGTCGTAGATATCGCCGTGGCGCACGCTGCAATGCTTGAGGCCGGCGCGATCGAGCCGCGCGCGGGCGAGCGCCAGCATGTCGAGCGACAGATCGAGGCCGATGCCGCGCTCGATGTCGGGTGCGAACAGTTCGAGCATGCGTCCGGTGCCGGTGCCGAGATCGAGCAGAGCGCGGATCGGTTTGTCGGCCAGAGCCGCGCGCACCGCTTCCTCCACGGCGGCGTCGGCCACGTGCAGCTTGCGGATGCGGTCCCATTCGGCGGCATGGCTGCGGAAGTAGGTCTGCGCCGCGGCGGCGCGGGCGCCGCGCACAGCGGCCAACCGTTCGCGGTCGCGCGCGATGATCGGGTCGTTGGCGTCGAGCCGGGTGATGAGAGTGCGGGCGATATCGGCGGCGCTGCCATGCTCTCCCAGCCGGAAAA
>JASHVC010000205.1 GCA_030039655.1 Xanthobacteraceae bacterium
GGGACGGTCGCGCGGCGGGCTGACCAGCAAGATACATGCGGTGGTCGATACCAACGGCTTGCCGGTGCGGCTCGCGCTGACGGCTGGGGAGGCACATGACAATCGGCTTGCGGGCAAACTGCTGTCGCGCTTGAAGTCTGGATCAATGCTGCTGGCAGATCGCGGCTATGATGCCGACTGGATCAGAGCCCTTGCAGAAAGGAAGGGTGCGCTGGCCAATATCCCGCCAAGGTGCAATCGCAGCGAACCGATCTGCTTTAGCCCATATCTCTATCGAGCCCGCAATTTGGTTGAACGATTCTTTAACAAGATCAAGCACTGTCGCCGGGTCGCAACGCGCTATGACAAGCTGGCGGCGAGCTACCTGGCTTTCGTTCAGCTTGCGTCGATCAGGCTATGGCTGCGCGTTAATGAGTCCACGTCCTAGTCGAGGCGTGACGCCCTTAGGCCAGGCTTCGCGCGCGCGAAGAAATGCACAGAGCAAGGTTAACGTGGCTCCAAAAAGCCAAGAAAATCAGTAAAGCCGGAATTCGAGGCGCCAGGCACAACGCCGATCGTCCCTGCTGCTTCGCGGACACCATCACTTCCTGGCCAGCTCGACGAAGGTCGACTTTTGACCGTGTGACGATCTCTCACACAAAAGTCCCACACACCGATTGATGCAATTACTGTTTTAGCTCTACTTGTGGGAACGTGGGACGATAGAAGAAAAAATAGTTGAAGTGCAGCGACTTCAGCAAATCGTCGCCGCACTTCGAGGTGAGAAACGTCCCACAGTCCCACGGTCCTGGCCGCCGCAGCCCCTCAAAAGTCGAACTGGTCGGACGACGAGGCGGCGTGCAGCGTATCGTGATAGGCCGCGTAAAGCTCGCTCAGCCGATCGGGCGTCCACTCCGCATACTCGGCCGCCTTTTCGGCAGTCATCGCCCACAGGTAACGTGTCTCCCCCTGATGGTACACTCTCGCGGAATCGCCCTTGCGTGCGCCCGGTATCGGCCGGCATCCCGCGGCGCGCACTGCCGCCTTGAAGGCGTTGTGGGTGCGATCCTTTGGGTCGATGGCCTGATTGCGGAAACACTCGAACGCCGTCGCCAAGTCGAACACTTCAGCGTGGAACGGTTTGTCTCGGCCGCGATGGGCTTGATGGACCAAGCTCTGCAGCGATGATCGTGAAGCCTGCACCAGGGCATCGAAGGCGTCACTGGTCGGCGCGACGCCGAATACGTTGAGCTTGGGGAACTTCGTCCTGGCATAGTCTTCGCGCTCCTCGCGGTCGGCGACGCGCAGCAGCCAGCCAAGTGCCCGTCTGGTATCATCGGTCGTCGGCACTTTCGGGTCCGGATGCTGGAACGCGTGCAACGCGTCGTAGTAATCCCGCATCTTCTGCGTTTCAGTGTATGGTTTCTCGCCGTGAGGTTTTGGTTCTGCAAACCTCGGCAAATCGGCACAGCGTGTGACCATGTAGCGCCGGGCTTCGGCGGTGACGGGCAGCGGCTTCTCGTAGTTCGAGATGGCGAAGAAATTCGCGAAGTTCTCGACCTGGAAAACGTCCATGCCCTTGAGTTCGACCTCGCAGGTCGTCTGCGTGATCAGGTCCTGTAAGACCTCAGCCACGTTTTCGTTGCCGTGTAGCTCGTGGATTCCTATGAGCGTCTTGCGCGCCAGCCACGAGTTGAACTTGTTGCCGAGCGATTTGTTGCGCGGTGCGGCCGCGTTCCAGCGTCCGACCAGACGTACCAGCAAATCGAGTAGCCATGATTTGCCGGTGCCCTGCGGCCCGATCAACAGTGGCGCGAATTGCATCTTATGCTCGGGGTATTTCACAAGATGCGCCATCCAATCGATTAATCGAGCACGCTCCACCGCGTCGGGTATCAGATAACGCAGATGGTTCAGAAGCAAGTCCGGCATTTTGTCGGTGAGAGGTTCGAGACCGCAAGGCCGGTACAGATTGAAGTGCCGAAGTCCATCGGCCTCGAACTCGTTACCTCCGTTCGGCCGATAGCCGACGCGATCAAACCTCTGGATATGCGCAAACGAGTTCGCGAACTGCGCTGGATCGACCTTAGAGAAGCACTGACCGTACGCCTTCCGAAATTCCTTGTCCGGCATCACGTCGTGGTGCTTGAGGTGAACAAAGCCAGCCGGTCGCACCAGCACTGCCGTCTCGGTCACCCACGGATTACGCCTAGCGTATTCCGGCGAATCCTCCGGCCACACTTCACGCTTGACGGCAGTTTCGTTCAGCCAGTCGATAACACGGGACGCCTGTGCCTCGGCTGTGCGGCCGTTGCCCTCGATCGTCTTGTAGATGTTCGTCGATACCGCCAGCGTGTTGTCGGTCAATACGCCTACGATCTGTCCGTCAGTCCAGCCGAGCTTGCGTAGCCGAGCGGCACAGCTAGTCGCGTAGCCGCTCCAGTCACCGGCCCCCATCTTGGTGTGTTCGACACCCTTCGGGTCGAGATACTTCGGACCCTTTTCGATCAGCCGACGGAATTCCTTCGGCAGCGTCATCAGGTCGAACTCTTCTGCCTCGATGGTGCCTACCGATTTTAGCTCCACCTTCGGCATGGCTTGGAGCTTCGGCAGAGCGTCGAGCTTGTAGCGTGCAGTCGGTACGAGATTCAGCGCGATGTCGCTTTGGCACTTCACACGACCATCTGCCTGCTTTTTCTTGTTGGGAAAGTTGATCGTGTGCGGCAGCCGGTACCAGTGCGTCACGTCCGCGCATTGCTGGTCTCCGCCGAAAGCGGCGGCGAGTGCGTGATTGCACGCCTCGACAGCAGCGATGTCCGTGGTCGGCGTATCGAAATACCAGCGAGCTTGGTATCCATTGCCGGTGTTGACCACTTCCGACGGCATTGGCTGATAGGCCAGAATATTATCGAGCAGTGTTTTCTTCTTTGCTTTGAATCCCTCGGGGTCCTTCGCTACATCGTGGTAGTGCTTCACGTCCACGTCGAGATGCGCGCAGATAAGTTGCGCGCAGTCGGCTTTGGTCGGCATGTTTTTGCCGTGCCAGTCCTTCGATGATCCGAGACTGCAATCCTTGAAGTAGCAGTTTTTGCCTTGCGCTTGCTGCTCGACGATCCAAGCCGACGCCTGCTTCTTGCCGACTGTCGTCCGGGAAAATGCCTGCGCGATCCATGCACCATCAGGAATGCACGCACCGAGCGTGACATACGCGGTCGACAAGTGAAACACATAGTCGGCGGCCGCCTTGGCGTCGGTCCTCGGTTCAGTCATTGCCTCTGGTGAAGCATGCCGCTCTTGCTGAGCGCCCTCGCCACCATTGTTGTCCTGTTTACTCACAGAACTTCTCCGTTCGGTTCGGCGCTTCGAACGCCGGCACCGGGAAGAGCCCGGCCTTGGGCAGCCCTTTTTATTGAGGGCCAGGTGGGGCAGTCAGACGCATTGTTCGCTCTGATGCGCCACGCTTCCGCACGCTGCTGCGCAAGCCTCGCCTTCGACTGGTGATGCCTTGCGGCCTCAGCGCGGCCGTCGTCAGCCCACCACTGGGCGTTGATCAAGTGCTCGGCCGCTTCGCGCTCGAAACGCTTGGCAGTCGCCACGCACACGGCGCGTGAGTACGGATGAGATTTTAGATTCTCGATCATGACAGCGCCTCCGCGGCTTGCTGTTGGTCGAGAAAGCGCTCCAGCTCAGCGCCGCGGACAATCGTTCGCGTGCCGAGCTTGACGGTTTTGATACGACCGTCGCGGATTAACTTGTAGAGATGTGCTCGTGAGATTCGCAGATATTGAGCGGCTTCATTGACGGAGAAGCACGCTGAGACAGGGGCGGTGCCCATGATGGTCCTCGTATAATTCCGGTCGATCATGACCGGCCCATCCCTGGTCTGGACCACCTTGCCCGAGGTCGGGCAGGTTGGCGGAGAGCACAGCTCCCACTCTATGGATGGTGATGTTCATGAAGCTCAGATAGGCGGCTACCAGCGGAAGACAAGCACAGCCATCTGGAGTCACTACGGGATTCTGAAGATGGTAAACACCTAAAATTTGAATCAAACAATCGACGATTTCACCTTGGCGCCAACTGCACGGACTGTCCTTGAAACGGCTGCGTTTCAACGGCTCCAACGTTGGGTCAGCGAAGGTCGCGAAATCTTCCTTCCGGCTCGTCGGTGCCCCCAGACCGGCGTGGCCGTGAGCGCCGCGGTCCCCCATCCGCCACCGCGGCCTCTATCGAGATAAATTCAGTCCCATCGATGATCCGCGTCCAGCCGCTCAGCCATAGCTTGGAGCCGGCCGGCAGATCGCGCTCTATCGTGATGCCACCGCGTAGATTTGGCCAGCCGTCGTCACGAGGCCGCCACCGGCCGGACAGAGAGCCACGTGCCGCGCGTTTGTTCACCGCGCTGCTCCGCCACCACGGAGCACACGGACCACCACGGAGCATTTCCCTATAGAGGGCTGGGAAAACGTCCAGTCCCTCGTAAGCAAGTGCTCCGTGTGCTCCGTGCTCCGTGGTCGGGTCATCGCGTCCACGGTATCCGCCCCTTCCAGTCTTTCTTCCCGCGGTTCCAGCCAATCCGCTCCAAAATGCTCGTGATGCGGCGCTGATCAGCAGTGCCAAGGCGGGATGTGCTGTCGAAACCAAGGGCTTCTTTGGCGAGCTGTCCGACCGTGACCTCGCTGTGCGCGTCCAAGTAAGCCTTGATGGTCTCTTCCCAAGCGTCGGCTTCGTAGCGGGCCTCCTGCTGCGGTTGGATGTACTGGTGCTCAAAATCCTTGTCCGGCCACCAGGACACACCCTTGCGGTAGAGCCTCACTGCTTCGGCAAAAAGTTGCTCGCGGTCCTGCTCCAGCGCCTCCACGTCGATGGCGCTCGCCTTGACAGGCCAGAACCGACGGCCACCGGTCTCGTCTCTTAGGTAGGCGTCCTTGTTAGTCGTCCCAATGAAAACGCACTGCCGCGGTTCGATTACCTCGTTCCGGCCATAGCTCGGCCGATATCGCTCCGTCGTGCGGGTGATGAACGCCTTGAGCTGGGCAGTCTCGGCGCGGTTCATCGCGTGCATCTCGGAAACTTCAATCAGCCACTTGCCGCGCAGGTGCTGTGAAACGTCCTTGCCGGCGCCGACGTCGGGTAGATTGTCGCTGAACCATTCGCCACCGAGTACCTTACAGGCTGTCGATTTTAGGATGCCCTGCGGGCCTTCAATCACCGGAAGATGATCAGCCTTGCACCCAGGATCAAAGATGCGAGCCACCATGCTAACGAGGAACATCGTGCCGATCGCTCTGGTGTATTCGCTGTCGTCAGACCCGAAATAGAGCGGAAAAAGGCTTTCAACCCGATGAGCACTGTCCCAGTGCAACACGTCTAGCCAATCGCGGATTCGATGAAACCGGCGTTCATGCGCGAACAGTTCGACGGCCTGATGCGTCGTGTCTTTGCTCAGTCGCCTAAGTCCGGCATGCTGCAATCGCTCTTGAACGATACCCACATCAACGTCACTAAGGGGCCTCGGCGTGAAATCCAACTGGCTCCCCTGCAGCGATTCCATCAGCATCGGCGCGCACAGCATCTCGTCGTAGCCGAAATGCGCGGGTAACTCCGCACGCAAGCCAATTCGCGCATTCGCCAGGATGGGCAGCGGCTTTCCCGTGTCGCCACAAAGGCAGTTGTCCAACCATTTCTTGGTGTTCGCTCGCTTTTTGCTGAAAGCGACTACACCATCGCTCATGGCACGCTCCAGAAGCATTGTGCCATGATGCACTGCACGGCATCTTGTCCGACGGTATTAACCAGGCCGCTTTCGGCCGCTGATCGCTGTAGTCCGTCCACCGCTTCGACCTTGGTCATCTCGCCCGCCGTGACCAAAAAAGCGCGCGCCCAGCATCGTTCAATGAACACTGTAAGCGGATCGACTTGCATCACGCAGTCACCGGCGGCGTCGTTGCGAGGAGATCAAGCGCGATGCCCAGTGGCGAGCTGGCGACGCCGCGGGCGTCCCTTAGCAATGCGTGGCGAAGGACATCGACGGGCGTGCCGTACTGTAAGGCAATCGAAGCGACGACAGCGCTGTCGCGTGCAGCCGCATCTGTGTCGGAGCCAACTTTGTGACTTGCCAGGAAAATCTCCGCGGGCCGTCCGTCCGCGAAGTATGAGACGGTTGCGACGTAGCTCATCCCACCGCAATCGAAGGCGAATGATTCAGATGCGCGGCGATTTGGAAGTTGCTCGCGCGTCATCGCCGCGTCCGTTCGGCCATGCGCCGAATGCGGCTCGGGCCGCGGCGTGACGCTTGCGTTTTTCTGTTGTGCGCCTTAGAAGTCGCGCCGTCGAGCCTGCCAATGCTGACGGATTGAAGCCGGTGCACCGGTCCCACGGTGGCCGGCTTCGCCATAGTTGCGAAGCCCATTTTTACCCATTTGGTTCTCCGCTCCTTTCCACTCTGTTTGACGCCGCGATGCCCATTGTTTTCAACGTGGCAGCCGCTCCTGTTAAATCAAAATGTCCGATCAGACGGTGCAGCTATCCGGCTGCACGTCGACGCTTCGAGCGCCGCTGGTGTGGCCCGGTGTGCTCGGCCGGCATCGCGGTCTTCGGCTGAATCGCAGGCAACGTGGCAAGATAGGTTTTAAGGTCGGACATCAAGATGCGCGTGCTGCGACCCATTTTAACAGCGCGCAAACGACCAGAATTGATTTCCTGATACAGTTTCGCGCGTCGCGGGCCACCGGCCTTCGCGGCTTCGTCTATCGTTAGTGCGAGATGTTCCATGATGATTCGCCTCTGGTGCGTCGGCCACTTAAGTAAGTCGAGCGTGGGCACCTACGCGAAGCGCAATCCGCATTATCTGTGCAAAAATCTCAGTAGCCGACCTGCAGAGACACCTTGCGGCCCCAGCCGTTGCCGTGACCCGAGCTAGTTGCGGTGGTGACGATGCTGGATGACGGCACGATTATCACCGCCGGTCGATCCAAGATGATCGGGGCAACCCGCGAGCCAATAAACGTACTCTTCGCGGTCCATTTCATCTTGATGTCGATGGGCTTGGGCTGAGACTTACGGCGGCGCGCCTCCATTCGCCGCGCCTCCGTGATCCGCGTCCGTAAGACGTGCGCATTGTCGATTCGGTAAAGCTCTTCGCCTGTCCTCACATCGCACCACCTCACGAAGCTGTGCTTCTTGATGAACCGTCGACAGGCATCCAAGAGATTAAGACCTCGGGGAAACTCCGTGCGCTTGCCACCGCAATTCAGCACCAGAGTCCACTTTCGACCACTCAGCGACAGGCTAACCAGATCGGTCCAGTACTCTGGCGGCTTCGGTGGCCTGCCCCTGTTGCGCTTCATCACCGCTGACCGCGCAGCGGTACCGCGCTAGCGCTCTTCCTTCCCGCGCTTCGGAGGGGAACGACAGCGCCGCTGGCGGTGGTAGTGCAAAATTCAGCCCATGCATCCATGAGGCGGCGCCGCTTTTCGAACAAATCTCCCCGTCTGTAGGCAGCCTCGGTCTTGTCCTCAACGGCGTGGGCGAGCGCCATCTCGACAACTTCATTCTGGAAGTTCGTGCGCTCGGCTGCCCAATCGCGGAATGTCGAGCGAAAGCCGTGCACGGTGAGATCGCTCCGGCCCATGCGCTCAAGCAACTTGAGCATCGCCATATTGCTGAGCGGCCTTCCGGGGTTACGTCCCTCAAAGATGAAGACATCCTTGGCTCTCGACGGGTTGCTGGTTGCCTCGACGATCGCCAGGGCTCGCTTCGACAGAGGCACTCGGTGGTCTCTGGCCGCTTTCATACGCGCGGCTGGAACGTTCCAGGCCTTCTCGCGCATGTCGATTTCGCCCCGCGTTGCGCCGAGCGTCTCGTTGGTCCGGGCCGCGGTCAGGATTGTGAACTCAAGAGCGCGTGCAGCGCTGTCAGGGCAGTCGCGGAGCTCCGCCATGAATGCGCCGATCTCCGAGTAGGGTAGGGCGGGGTGGTGCTGCACCGGTCGAACTTTGGCCTTGGCGGGCAACAGGTGATCCAGATTGCCCTTCCACCGAGCCGGGTTTTCGCCGGTGCGGTAACCGTGGACGCGAGCCCAATCGAGCACCGATTCTATACGGCCGCGCAGACGTGAAGCGGTTTCGGTCTTCTTGCGCCAGATGGGCTTCAGGGCCCGCATAACGAGGCCAGTATCAATCGCTGCTACTGGGAGCTTGCCGAACACCGGGGAGGCATAACGACTGAGCGTGCTGGTCCATTGGGCGCGATGCTTGGCATTGCGCCAGGCAACCTCGTGGTCCTCGACGTAGGCTCGTGCACATTCGTCAAATGTGAGGTTCTTGGCAGTGGCCACACGCTGTGATGCCAGATCATCCCGCCTGCGTTCGATTGGGTCGATACCTTCTTTGACCTGAACCCGGAATTTCTCGGCGAGATCACGCGCCGCGGCGAGGCTGATGTCGGGGTAGGCGCCGAGGCCCATGTCTCGCGTGCGACCACCGAGCGCAAACCGGAATATCCAGCCACGCGCCCCGCTGGGTGCGACCCTAAAGTAGAGATTGCCTCCGTCCGCGACGTAACCCGGCTCCTTGAGCTTGGCGACCTTGAGCGCTGAGAGCCGTCCGATTGTCTGCGCCATCGTCGCCTCCGCCTAACTGCTTGCCCATAGGCTTGCCCATGTCCGAGGTGTAGATTCTGCCACACTTGGGCGGACGATGATAGACGAAGGTAGAAAGAAAGCCCCGTTTTACGGGGCTCTGCTTAAACGTTGGCAAACATGGGCAGACGCTGATAGACGTGGCTAAGGCGGACACTCCCTCCGCCAAATGACGTTGAAAATAACAAAAATAATTTTGATCTTTTGAAGTCAACCCCCGGATTAGCCACTGTTCGGGATGTTTCTCGACAACCCCATTACAAAGGACATCTCAGAACTCGAATCGGGGGGCAGTCAGTTTTCCAGATTCCTCTCAACCGTAGGCCACCGCGTGGTGGACGGGGCCTTTTTCGTACAGTGGCGT
>JASHVC010000206.1 GCA_030039655.1 Xanthobacteraceae bacterium
GCGTCGCGGCATGCGGCCGTAGCGATGGCCAAAACCCTCTTCGCGCCGATTGTTTTACAGAGAGCAGCATAGCGCTTGAGACTCGCGAGGGCATGGTCGACGGCATCGGCGGCGAGAAGACCCGTGGACTGCACTTCGCGACCGAGGCCACACAGCGCCTTCTCGTTGAACAATTCCGTCGGGCTTCGCGTCAGCCCTTCGTAAACGACAAGGCGCACTGAATTCGAGCCGATGTCGACGACGGCGACAGGAGGTCCATCGTCGAGGCGTGCAGGCGCGTCGAGCTTGGCGCGAGTCATCTGGCGAAAAGTCCCGGCGAATGGATGGCCGCAGCCTTATCCGATTCGCATCGGATGCGGATCACTTTCGCTCCGGACGCCGCAAGCGCGGGACTGCGTCCTTCGTCGACTTTCCCCGCCCTGACAGACTTGGATTGGTCATGAAATAGGTGGTGGCGTTGAACGGCTCTTCGCCCGGCGCCGGCTTGATGCGGGACGAAGAGCCGTCCGCGAGCACCTGCCAGCTCTGCTCGTTGTCCTTCAAATTGGCCATCATGATCTGATCGAGCACCTGCTCGTGCACGGTGGGATTGAGGATCGGACAGAGCGCCTCAACGCGGCGATCGAGGTTGCGCGGCATCATGTCGGCAGAGGCAATGTAGACCGTGGCCTTCGGATGCGGCAGGCCGTGGCCCGAACCGAAGCAATAAATACGGCCATGTTCGAGGAAACGGCCGACAATCGATTTGACGCGAATGTTGTCGGATAGCCCCGGCAGGCGCGGGCGGAGGCAGCAGATACCGCGGACTATCAGTTCGATCGATACGCCGGCGTCCGACGCGCGATAGAGCGCATCAATAATATCCGGATCGACCAGTGCGTTCATCTTCATCCAGATGGCGGCCGGTCGGCCCGCCTTGGCGTGCGAGATTTCCTCCTCGATGTGCGCTTGGATGCGTTTGCGCAGGGTGAGCGGCGAAACGGCCATACGCTCAAGTTCGGCGGGCTCCGCGTAACCGGTGACATAATTGAAAATACGCGCGACATCCCGCGCGATGACCGGATCGGCGGTAAAGAACGAAAGGTCGGTATACAGGCGGGCCGTTACCGGATGATAGTTGCCGGTCCCCACGTGCACGTATGAGGCAAGCGAATCCCCTTCGCGACGCACCACCAGCGACAGCTTGGCGTGGGTCTTGAGTTCAATGAAACCATAGACCACCTGCACGCCGGCACGCTCAAGATCGCGCGCCCAGCGAATGTTGGCTTCTTCGTCGAAGCGTGCCTTCAGTTCGACCACCGCCGTCACGGACTTGCCCGCTTCGGCGGCATCGGCAAGCTCTCTGATGATCGGGGAATCGGCGGATGTCCGGTACAACGTCTGCTTGATCGCGACCACGTCCGGATCGCGCGCGGCCTGTTGCAGGAAATCGACCACCACGTCGAACGACTCGTACGGGTGATGGACGATGAAATCCTTCTGCCGGATCGCCGCGAAGCAATCGCCGCCATGGTCGCGCACGCGGTCGGGATAGCGCGGATTATAGGGAACGAACTCGAGATCAGGCCTATTCAAGTTGGCAAGCTGCGCCATTTCATTGAGCGCCAGCACGCCATCCACCTTGAACACGCTGTCGTTGGCCACGCCAAGGGCGCGCTGGACGAAACTCTGCAGCTCCGCTGGCATCAGCGCCTCGATGTCGAGCCGGATGACGGTGCCGCGGCGCCTGCGCTTGAGAGCGGTTTCAAAAAGCCGGACGAGATCTTCGGCTTCTTCGAGGATTTCAACTTCGGAATCGCGGATAACGCGGAAGGCGCCTACCCCCTTCACCGCATAGCCGGGAAACAGTTTGCCGATGAAAAGACTCGTGGCGCCCTCGATGGAGATCAACCGCGCCGGCCCCCCTTCGTCGGACTGCGGCAAACGGACGAAACGCTCGATCCGGTTCGGCATGCGGATCAGCGCGTTCATCGCCTTGCCGTCCTTGGTGCGCGCGAGCAGCAGCGCGATCGAAAATCCAAGATTGGGGATGAACGGGAACGGATGCGCCGGATCGATCGCCAGCGGGGTCAACAAGGGGAACACGTGAGCAAGGAAATAATCCTCAAGCCAAGCCTTCTCGGACTTGGTGACGTCGGCACCCTCGATCAGCACAATGCCGGCGTCCGCAAGGGCCGTGCGCAATTCGCGCCACTGCGCCTGCTGATCAGTAACGAGCAGCGACACGGCCTCGGCGATACGGGTCAGCTGTTCGGCCGGGGTCAAGCCTTCCGGGCTTTTCTCCGTGATGCCGGCACGCACCTGAGCGCCAAGGCCGGCCACGCGGACCATGAAAAATTCGTCGAGGTTATTGGCGGAAATCGAAAGGAACCTAAGCCGCTCAAGCAAAGGGTGGCTGGTATTGGCGGATTCCTCCAACACGCGACGGTTGAAGTTCAGCCAGGACAGCTCACGGTTGATGAAGCGGTCAGGACTTGACGCAAGCGCCAGGTCGGCTTGCCGCGGAGCTTCCTCCCGCCGCCGCGCCGCGCCTGAATCCAATGCAACAACAGTGGCTTGGGCCCTGTCCGCCATGTCGAGTCTGGTCTCCTCGAGGGCGATGATCGGCTCCCTTCGTAACAATTCGATGACCTCGCCCTTCTACATAAGGAGGTGGGGTTAATGGGCGTCAAGCCTGCCGCAAGGTCACGGCCACCTCGCCGACAGCGAGCCCCCGTTTTCCACTTGTTTACCTTGGCGTCTCGCGGAACATTTCGGCCGCAAGCGAGCGGTTGGGTGTGCGGCCTCGCCCCAGCGCCTCGTTGTCGAGGGCAATCACGGCGGCGCGCGCCGCCGCAAAGGACCGCTCGATGTGGGTGGAAAGATAAATGACGGTGCTTTCGTCAAGGTCGAGCTGACGGTCCACCCCAAGCTTGGTGATCACCGCACGTAGCAACGCATCATCCGGCGCCTGCAAGGCGACCACGGGTATCGCCCGCAGCCGCGATGCGAGGTCGGCAAGGGCTATGGGCCATACCGCGGGTGCCGTGCGCGCCGTGAACAACAGGAACGCGTCCTGCTCGCGGGCGAGATTAATCAGGTGAAACAGCGCACGCTCATCCGCCGCCGCAGCTTCTTCAACGACCAGCGCGCCGGTCGCAAGCGTAGCAAGAAGATCGTTCTGCGATAACGCACGGCCGGAAATGACCCGCGCGCCTGCCGCTGCAACCCAGATCGCAGCGAGGTGCGACTTGCCTGATCCCTCCGGCCCTACCAGCGCGATCGCGTTAGCCGGCCAATCGGGCCAGCTTTCGATCAGCGCCAGCGCCACCTCGTTGCCTGGTCCGGATACGAAATCCTCGCGGGCGTGACTTTCGGCGTGATCAAGCGTGAGCGCAAGCTGGCGCGGACGAGCGGACATATCGTCTAGCTTCTGCCGCCGCGAGGGAACCCCGTGGCTGCCCTCAGCGCGATGGGTGTCCCGTCCCAAATGAGTTCATGTGGCGGAACCATTCGGCGAGATAGAAGGCGATCGACAACAAGGTCAAGACAACGACCAGGAAGATACCGATATTTGCCAGTACCGGCGTATTGAAGCCGAATGCCTTCTCGGCCAGGACCAGCACGGCTAACAGGATCTGCATCACGGTGTTCGCCTTTGAAACCGGGTGCGGCCGGACCTCCATGGGCTTGTCCACCAGCCACGACAGCATGAAACCGCTGACGATCATGATGTCGCGCGTTACGACGAGGATAACCAGCGAAATCGGCAGCTCCCGGGCGATGCCGAGCGAGACATAGATCGACACAATCAGCGCCTTGTCGGCGAGCGGGTCGAGGTAGGCGCCAAGCTCGCTTTCCATGCGGAAGCGCTTGGCGAGAAACCCGTCCACCGCGTCGCTGATTCCCGCGATGAGGAAGAGAGAAAAAGCGAGCAGCATTTCTCCCGATATGATGGCCCAGACGACGATGGGCACCAGGATGACGCGCAACAAGGTTATGAGGTTTGGAATACTCAAACTGCGCCCCGCCTCCGTGTACGCCCTCCCCCCAACTTTTGCGTTCGTTTCGACTTGCCCGATCGGCAGAATGCCAAGTCCGGCAAATCCTCTTGGGGGCGTACGCGCCTCGGCGTGACTATATCGTGCCGCCTGCGCTTGCGCACCCGGCGATTTCCCCGTAGGAGGCGCCAACCGTTCCTCCTTTGGGAGGACAGAGATGTTCTATCCAACTTGGTGACTCCGTGGACGAGGAACGCTACGCGGCCTCCGGCGTCGATATCGACGCCGGCAACCGCATGGTGGAATTGATCAAGCCGCTGGTGCGCCGGACGGCGCGGCCCGGCGCCGACGCCGAAATTGGCGGCTTTGGCGGGCTGTTCGATCTCAAGGCAGCGGGTTTCTCGGATGCCCTTCTCGTCGCCGCCACGGATGGCGTGGGGACCAAGGTCAAGATTGCCATCGAGACCGGCCGGCATGACACGATCGGCATCGATCTCGTGGCCATGTCGGTGAACGACCTCGTCGTGCAGGGCGCCGAACCGTTGTTCTTCCTCGACTACTTTGCCTGCGGCAAGCTTGATCCATCGGTGGGCGCCGCGGTGGTCGCCGGCGTCACGGCGGCTTGCCGAGAGGTGCGCTGCGCCCTGATTGGCGGCGAGACCGCGGAAATGCCTGGCGTCTACGAGTCGGGCGACTACGACCTCGCGGGTTTCGCGGTAGGCGCCGTAGGACGCACCGACTTGCTGCCGCGTGCCGACATCGCAGCGGGCGACCTCGTCATCGGTCTTACCTCTTCGGGCGTCCATTCAAATGGCTTTTCCTTGGTGCGCCGCGTCGTTGCCGCGAGCGGGCTCACCTGGGATGCCCCCGCACCTTTCGCGCCATCGCGCAAATTGGGCGAGGCGCTGCTGACGCCGACCAGGCTCTACGTGCGATCATGCCTTGCCGCCATGCGCAAGACCAAGGCTGTCAAGGCGCTCGCTCACATCACTGGGGGTGGTTTCATCGACAACATACCGCGCGTGCTACCAAACGGGCTTTCCGTGGCCTTAGATCTGAATCGGGTGCCGGTCCCACCCGTGTTCAAATGGCTCGCGGCTGTCGGCAACATCAGCGAGCGCGAGATGCTTCGCACTTTCAACTGCGGCATCGGCATGATCGCTGTGCTGGACGCAAATGCAGCGGATGCCGCGAACGAGATTTTCGCGGCAAACGGCGAAACAGTCGTGCGCCTCGGCGAGGTGATCAAACAAAGCGGCGATGCCCGCGTCGATTTTCGCGGGCACCTCGATCTTGCCCGGTGAAGGAATGGCCGAGAAGCCCGCCGGCAAAAAACGCGTCGCGGTGCTCATCTCCGGCCGCGGTTCAAACATGGTGGCGCTGATCGAGGCGGCGAAGGCGGAGGATTATCCAGCCGAAATCGTGCTCGTCGTATCGAACCAGCCCGATGCTGCGGGACTCGCGCGGGCGCACGAGGCAGGAATCGAAACCGCAATCGTCGATCACCGCCAATTTGGGGAGGACCGCCAGTCCTTCGAGCGGGCACTGGACGCGCAACTTCAGCAGCACCGAATCGACCTCGTTTGCCTGGCTGGCTTCATGCGGCTGTTGACG
>JASHVC010000207.1 GCA_030039655.1 Xanthobacteraceae bacterium
ATGATCCAGAGGTCGTGGCGGGTGTCGCCGGGCAGCGGCAGCGCCTGACGGCCCATTTGCACTTGACGGTTGGTGTTGGTGACGGTGCCGTCCTTCTCAGGCCAGCCGGATGCCGGCAACACGACATCGGCATAGACTGCGGTTTCGGTGAGGAAGAGATCCTGCACCACCAGGTGCTCGAGGTGCGCCAGCGCTTCACGGGCATGATTGAGGTCGGGATCCGACATCGCCGGATTCTCACCCTCGATATACATGCCCTTGATCTCGTCGTGGTGGACCGCGTCCATGATCTCGACCACGGTCTTGCCTCTCTTCGGGTCGAGCTTGACGCCCCAGGCTTTCTCGTACTGCGCACGAATTTCCGGATTTTCGACCGATTTGTAGTCGGGGAAGAACATCGGAATGAGGCCGGCGTCGGAAGCACCCTGCACGTTGTTCTGACCGCGCAACGGGTGCAGACCGGTGCCGGGCCTGCCGATCTGGCCGGTTATCAGCGACAGCGCGATCAGGCAGCGCGCGTTGTCGGTGCCGTGGGTGTGTTGTGAAACGCCCATGCCCCAGAAAATAATGGCGCTCTGGGCCCGTGCGTACGTGCGCGCCACCTCGCGCAGCGTATCTGCGGGAACGCCGCAGATTGGCGCCATCTCCTCCGGCGTGAAGTCCTTGACGTTCTCTTTCCACGCGTCGAAGCCTTCGACGTAAGTCTGGATGTATTGCTGGTCGTAAAGCTTCTCGGCAACGATGACGTTGAGCATCGCGTTGAGCATCGCCACGTCGGCGCCGTTCTTGAACTGCAGCATCCGCCACGCGTGGCGCTTGAGCGCCTGGCCGCGCGGATCCATCACCACCAACTTGGCACCGCGTTTGGCCGCTTGCTTGAAGAACGTCGCCGCGACCGGATGATTTTCCGTCGGGTTGGCGCCGATGACGATGATAACGTCAGAGTTCTTGCACTCGTTGAAGGTCGCCGTCACCGCCGCAGAGCCGACGCCTTCGAGCAAAGCCGCAACCGACGAGGCGTGGCACAGCCGCGTGCAGTGATCGACATTGTTGGTGCCGAAACCGGTACGTACGAGTTTCTGAAACAGATAAGCTTCTTCGTTCGAACCCTTCGCTGAACCAAAGCCCGCCAATCCCTTCGGCCCATCGCGGTCGCGAATCTTCTTCAGGCCGCCGGCGGCGCGATCTAGCGCCTCCTCCCAAGTAGCTTCATGGAAATGGGTCCACGGGTTCGACGGATCGATGAACTCGTGCGGAACCTTGGGCACCCCATCCTTGCGGATCATGGGCTTTAACAGGCGCTGCGAATTGTGGACGTAGTCGAAGCCGAAGCGGCCTTTTACGCAGAGCCTGTTCTGATTGGCTGGGCCATCTCTACCAACGACGGCAGCGATCTTGTCGTCTTTGATCTGGTAGGTGAGCTGGCAGCCGACCCCGCAATAGGGACACACGCTATCGACGGTGCGGTCGGGTTTGCCTTTGTAGACGTTATTCTCGTCTACCATCGTCGCCGGCATCAACGCGCCGGTCGGACAGGCCTGCACGCATTCGCCACAAGCGACGCAGGTCGACGCGCCCATCGGATCATCGAAGTCAAACACGATCTTTTCGCCGTGGCCGCGGCCGGCCATGCCGATCACGTCGTTGACCTGCACTTCGCGGCAGGCGCGGACGCAAAGATTGCACTGGATGCAGGCATCAAGGTTGACCGCCATGGCCGGATGGCTGCGGTCGGGCGCCGGACTGTGCCGTTGCGGGAAGCGGCCTTTCTTCAGCTGCATTGAGGTTACGATCTTCCACAACTCGGAAGCAGGATCGTGAGCGTGGGTCTGATCGGGCTGGTCGGTGACCAGAAGCTCGGCGACCATGCGGCGTGCGGTCTTGGCGCGGTCGGTCTGGGTCCTGACCTTCATTCCGGGGGACGGCGTGCGGATGCAGCTTGCAGCAAGGACGCGCTCGCCTTCGATCTCGACCATGCAGACGCGGCAGTTGCCGTCCGGCCGATAGCCGGGAGCGGGCTTGTAGCAGAGATGCGGAAGGTCAATGCCAAGCCGTGCAGCAGCGCTGAAAATCGTTTCGCCATCACGGATGTCGACTTCGTGGTTGTCGATCGTGAAGGTCTTCGCAGCCGGCTTCGAACTGTTTGCTTGGCTCATCGTGTCGTACCTTAGCTGATCAATCCGCGCGGCACCGCAATGCCGCAATAATTCCCATATATTCAGTTAATCATCTTGGGGTGGCAACCAAGCCATGATGCGCATCCACTTCAAAACCCGCATACTGCTGTACTGCTTCCTGGCCTCCGTGCTCACCACCGCGGCATGTCACCGCTCTTTGGCAGACGACAGCACGATTGAGCAAGCGGTCCTGACGGATTTCAGTGGCAGCTTTCAGTGGGACGGCAGCTACGAAGTCCAACGCGTCGATATGCGATTTGTCAGTTTCGCACGCCTGGACGGGCATCGGATCGATGTGCGCGGCTGTGGGCGGTACGACACGTCGGGGCTGGTCACCAATATCCGCGTCAAGATGATTGTGGACGAGCAAACCCGCCACGTCGAAATCTGGGAAGCCGACCCGATCGGCCACACGCCCTTTGAGACCGAAGGCAGCCACAGGGGCTCGCTGGACGACGATCTTCAAGGCATCAGGGCCGTTTGGACGACGAACGGGTCCGGCGCAACCGGCAAATTGCTCTTGCGGGCCGGGGGTAACCTGGCCTGCAGCCCACAAGTCGCATTTGCGCGTTAGCGTTTTGCTTGTTCTCGACTGCACGCTCACCATGTCCCAAGCGGCTTGTTCAACTCGTCCGGAAAATATTTCAACACGGACAAAAGGGGATTAGGTGCCGCTTGTCCGAGACCGCAGATCGAGGCATCACGCATCAAGGCTGACAGCTCGTCTAGCAGTGCTGGATTCCAGGGCCCGTTCGCCATCAGGTGCGCCGCCTTCTCAGTGCCGACCCGGCACGGCGTGCACTGCCCGCAACTCTCATCCTCGAAGAAGCGGATGAGGTTAAGCGCAACGGCCTTCATGTCATCCTTATCGGACAGGATCACCACCGCATGCGACCCAACGAAGCAGCCGTATTTTTCCAGCATGCCGAAGTCGAGTGGAATGTCGGCCATGGACGCCGGCAGGATACCGCCTGAGGCGCCGCCCGGCAGGTAGCCCTTGAGCGTGTGGCCATCGGCCATGCCGCCACAAAATTCGTCGATCAGTTCGCTCGCTGTTACTCCCGCAGGCGCGAGCTTCACGCCGGGATTTTTGACGCGGCCCGAGACTGAAAAGCTGCGAAAGCCTTTGCGCTCGTGGCGGCCCTGGGAGGTGACCCACTCGGCGCCTTTCTCGACGATGTCGCGCACCCAGTAGAGCGTCTCGACATTTTGTTCGAGGGTCGGCCGTCCGAAGAGCCCGACCTGCGCCACGTAGGGTGGCCGATGACGCGGCAGGCCACGCTTACCTTCGATCGATTCGATCATCGCGGATTCTTCGCCGCAGATATAAGCGCCAGCGCCGCGCCGAAGGTGGATCTTGGTATGGCCAGAAAGACCCGCCTCCTCGACCTTGGCGATCTCCTCGGTGAGAAGAAGGATCACCTCCGGGTATTCATCGCGAACATAAAGATAGGTATCCGGTGCTTCGACGATCCACGCCGCAATCAGCATGCCCTCGATAAAGCGGTGCGGATCTCGTTCCAGATAGTAACGATCCTTGAAAGTGCCAGGTTCGCCCTCATCGCAGTTGACCGCAAAGAGGCGCGGCGCCGGTTCGGCACGAACCAGAGACCATTTGCGCCCCGTGGGAAATCCCGCTCCGCCGAGTCCGCGGAGCCCGGCATCGCTGACAATCTTGATGAGGTCGTCGCGAGTCCGCTTGCTGCTCAGACAAGCCTTTAGAAGCTCGTAGCCGCCGGCTTTGACATAAACATCGAATGGCGTAGGCGACGGGAAGGCGTGCGCGTGCTCAGGCTTTGCGGCCGCAGCCGCTACCTTCGCCGTGTCAGCATGAAGAACCTGCACGTGGCCGACCGCGCAGGCCGGCGCCCGGTCGCAGGCGCCCATACAGGGCGCACGCACGACACGCACGCCCGGACCAAGTTTCTTAGGCAGATCGGAAAGGAGACGCTCAGAACCGACGAGCGCGCAGGATAAGGAATCGCACACTCGCACCGTGACCGGCGGCGGCGGCAACTCGCCCTCCTTAACCACGTCGAAATGGGCGTAAAACGTCGCGACCTCATAGACTTCGGTCTGCGCAAGCTTCATCTCGGCAGCAAGCGCGGCGAGATGCGCGCTTGAGATGTAGCCGTACTTGTCTTGGATGAGGTGCAGATGCTCGATGAGCAGATCGCGCCGCCGCGGGCGGTCAGTCAGCAGCGACTGCACTTCGGCCAGCGCTTGCGGATCGACCTGTCGGCCCTTCGGGGTGCGCAGCGGCCTGCGGCGACCCGTCCGTCCGCGGTCCCCGGACGGTATAGTCGGCGGCGGCTGAGTCAGGCTCATAATGTCCTCGCAATTCGCAAAAAACCGCCTCGACTGGAGCTAAACAAGGCCCAAACGCGTATTGGTTGATAGAGATGTTCTATTAAGATAATGGCTACCTGTTGGAAATCTCAATCGGCCTCAGCCGCACCGCGGCTTTTTGCCCAGGCGTAATCGTTGATCGATAAGCTCGAATTCCTGCTCGCCCTGGCACGGGAAAAGCACTTCGGCAGGGCCGCCGAAGCGAGCGGCGTCACCCAGCCAACCCTCTCGGCCGGGATCAAGCAACTCGAAGAGAGCTTCGGAGTCCTCCTGGTCAACCGGGGCTCACGCTTTCAGAATTTCACCCC
>JASHVC010000208.1 GCA_030039655.1 Xanthobacteraceae bacterium
AAGCCCGACGGCTATACGCTGATGCACGGCGCCACATACTCGCTCACCGTGCAACCGCTGACCGACAAAGAGGCCGGCTATACGGTGAAGTCGTTCACGCCGATTTGTCAGACTTTCAAGAACGATCAGGTCATCGTGGTACCGCCGAACTCACAGCTGAAGACGGTGCGCGATATCGTCGATGCGGCGAAGCATAAGCCCGGCGCGCTCAACGTCGGCATTCCTGGGATCGCGACCATTCCGCACCTTGCCATGGTCGAACTGGCGGATCAGGCCAAGGTCGAGTTCAACAACGTGCCCTTCAAGGGACCGGCGGAGGAAATGCAGGCAATCCGTTCGGGCCAGATCGACTTCGCAGCCGTGCCGTTGACCGCTGCCGCGGGCAGCGGCCTCCCCATGCCGGGGCTGTTTGCCGAAGCGCGCAATCCCGCGCTCCCCGACGTTCCCACCTTCAAGGAGCAGGGCTACGACATCGCCCCGCTGAGCTTCGGTGGACTGTTGGGGCCGGCCGGGATGCCCGACGAGGTGGCGCATAGGCTGGAGAATGCCTGCATCGCCATCATCAAAAGCGATGCGGCCCAGCGTGTCGTCAAGAATACGCTCCAGCCGACCGATTATTTCGCCGACAGCGCAGGCTTTGCCCGCAATCTCGAGAAGGACGTGGCCGAGAAGACGCGCCTCGTGCCGATGCTGCATCTGAATTGATAAGGCGGTCTCTCGCCGCTCGTTTCGGGGCACCGTCCTGAGTCGTCTTGCGGCTGTAATGTTATAATATTACAAAACTGGATCATGAGTGAAGCTGAGCGCCACTGAAGCGCTGGCCGGGCCGAATTCATGAGCGTTATCGAACTTGATCGCGTGACGATCAGGCTTGGGGGCCGGAGCGTCCTCGCCGAGGCGAGCTTTACCATTGAGCGTGGCGAATTCATCGGCGTGCTCGGCCCCAACGGCGCTGGCAAGACCACGTTGATGCGCGCCATCCTGGGCCTGATCGCGCCCAGTGTCGGAAGTATCCGCGTGTTCGGCCGAGCGCCGCAACGGGGTAACGCCGACATCGGCTACCTCCCGCAAGTGCGCACGGTGCTGCCGGATTTGCGCGTGCGTGGTTTCGACTTCATCGCTAGCTCGGTGCGCGGCGAGCGGTGGGGCGTGCCCACGCTTGCGCAGGCTGATCGCGATATGATCAGCAAGACGCTGGCGGCGGTCGGTGCCCGCGATCTTGCTGAGCGCCCACTCGCGGAAATGTCGGGCGGCGAGCGCCAGCGTCTCCTGCTAGCGCAGGCGCTGCTTGGCGAGCCGCGCCTGCTCTTGCTCGACGAACCGCTGATCAGCCTCGATCATCGTTATCAGGAGGCGGTTGTGGAGCTGGTCCGCGGCTTCGCGCGCGAACGGAACGTCACGGTGCTGTTCAGCGCTCACGAGCTCAATCAGCTGGTCGGCGCGCTTGATCGCGTGCTCTATCTTGGCAACGGGCAAGCCGCGCTCGGTACTGTTGAGGAGGTTGTGACCGGACCCGTCCTGTCGCGGCTTTATGGCACAGACATTGAGGTGGTGTACGCCGGCGGCCACGTTTTCGTGCTGTCGCGCGGCCGCGACGTCGAGCGCTCAGATCATCTCCACGATCACGGTCATGAGCACGGCCACGGCCATCATCACGATCACGGCCACGACAACCACCATGCTTGACTACGATTTCATGCGCAACGCGTTCGCGGCGGCGGGTGTGGCCGCGGTCGTGTCGGGAGTGGTCGGCTATTTTCTGGTACTGCGCGGACAGACGTTTGCCGGTCACGCGCTCGGCCACATCGGTTTTGCCGGAGCGACCGGAGCGGTACTCGTTGGCGTGGCGTCGGTCTGGGGACTTGTCGGGTTCACGGTCGCGGCCGGTATTGGCATGGGCCTGATGGGTGACCGCCTTAGCGGCCGCGATGTCGCCATCGGCGTGGTGCTGGCGCTGGCGCTCGGCTTCGGGCTCCTCTTTCTGCACTACTACACCGCGTTTGCCGCGCAGGCGACGGCGCTGTTGTTTGGCAACGTACTCGCAGTCGATCACACGATGATCGTAACGCTCGTCGGGCTTGGCGCGATCACGGTCGGCGGCCTTGCCGCGATTATGCGGCCGCTGATTTTTGCTACTCTGCAGCCGGAATTGGCCGAAGCCAAAGGCGTGCCAGTACGCTTCGTCTCTACCGCCTTCCTCGCCATCGTGGCGCTGGCGGTGGCGGAAAGCGCTCAGATCGTCGGCGTGCTTCTGGTGTTTGCCCTGATGGTCGGGCCGCCGGCGACAGCGCAACGGCTGGCCACTGGCCTGTGGAGCGGCATGGCGTTGTCGGCCGCCATCGCGTTAAGCGAGGCCTGGGCCGGCATCGCCATCGCCTATCAAACCGATTGGCCGGTGAGCTTCTGCATCTCTCTGCTCAGCGCAGTCGGATATTTTCTCACCCGCGGAAACTGGCTTACGCACCGCGCCTTGGGCTGAACCGCGTCGGCGGCCTCTATTGCCAACATCGAGCGAGGCAGTCATGCTTCGGGTGTGAGGGTTCGCGTATGAGTGATCAAAAAGCCCAAAGGTCGCGCGCCGTCTGCGTCGGCGAAGTGCTGATCGAACTAAAGCGCGGAGCCGATGGTCGCTTCGCGCTCTCCTGCGGCGGCGACACGTTCAACACGGCGATCTACCTCGCCCGCGCCGGCGTCAAGGTCGGCTACGCCACCGCCATTGGCGATGATCCCTATTCGGAAAGCGTTTTGGCGCTCGCCGCCGCGGAGGGAATCTCGGCCGACCTCATCCTGCGCATCGCTGGCCGCTTGCCGGGTCTCTGCCTTGTCGAGAGCGACTCCTCAGGCGAGCGCGGCGGCCGTTACTGGCGCGAGGGCTCGCCAGTGCGCGACCTTTTTGAACTTCCGGATTGGATGCGCGTGGCGGAAAGCCTGCTCGCCGCCAAGCTCATCTATTTTTCCGGCATCACGCTTTCGCTTTTCTCCACGACCGGCATCGGCCGTTTCCTCGCTGTGCTCGAAGCAGCGCGCCAGCAGGGTGCCAAGGTAGCGTTCGACGGCAATTTCCGCCCGCGCGGTTGGCAAGGTGATCTCGCGCGCACGCGCACGGTGTTCATCGAGACTCTCAAGCGCGTCGATATTGCGCTGCCGACTTTCGATGACGAGGCCGTGCTGTGGGGCGATCCAAGTCCGGAGGCGACGGTCGCGCGCCTGCAAGCATTTGGCATCGGCGAGATCGTCGTCAAGAACGGACCTAACGGCGCGCTCGTGGCGGCTGCTGCCAACCAGGAATTTGTGCCGGTGCCGGAAGTTGTTGTGCCGGTGGACACCACCGCCGCCGGCGATGGTTTCAATGCCGGCTATCTCGCCGCGCGTCTTGACGGCCGCGATCCAGCGCAAGCCGCGGGCGCCGCGCATCGGCTGGCCGGCGACGTTATCCGGCATCCCGGAGCGCTGCTGCCCCGCAGCAGCGCCGCGATGCATTGAGGCGACGGAAAGTTCCAGGCTTCCTTATAGATCCGTTGCTGTCTGCGTCCGTCTTGCCCTCTCGTACCAAAGAGCGGAAACTCCAAGCCAAAATCAAAGGCGAGGAGGAATTCATGCCCAAGCATGACGAAGGACGCCGTGCGTTCCTGGTCGGCACTGCGATTGGAGCCGGAGCGGCAGCGAGCGCGGCCCTGGTGCCGGAGGCGCTGGCAAAGACGAGCGGTCACGACGGCGCGATGCATGCGTTGGCGGCGAACGATACGGCCAAGCATGCCCCCATGATGCCGGCCATGGGCGGCGGTCATGGTGCCTTCTTCAATGACGACGACGCACGCACGATCGCCGCATTCACTGAGCGGCTGATGCCGGGCGCGCCCGGCAAGCCTGGTGCCACCGAGGCCGATGTCCTCAACTACATCGATCTCGCCCTTGCCGGCGCTTATGCCGACGAGCAGGATTTCTATCGGCGCGGCATCATCCAACTCGACGCGCACTGTGTCGCCGCGTATGGCAAGCCATTCCGCCACATCAGCACGACGCAGCAGGACGAAGCGATTGCCGCGCTTGAGCACGGTAAGACGACCGCGTTCACGTGGCCGACCGCGCAAGCCTTCTTCAACACCGTGCACAAACACACCATGGAAGGCATGTTTGCCGACCCGATCTACGGCGGCAACAAGGACTTTGCCGGGTGGATTCTGGTCGGCTTCCCAGGCGCGCAGATGCAGTTCACCACCGAGGACATGCTCAGCAAGGAGGCATTCACGCGCGAGCCCATTGTGGGCCTGCAGTCGCGCCTCAAGAGTAAGAGGAGCTGAGCCATGGCGACCGAAAAAACCGATGTTGTGATCGTTGGTGTCGGCGCGGCGGGCGGCATCCTGGCCGCTGAATTGGGCAAAGCTGGTATCAAGGTCATCGGGCTCGAACGCGGCCCGCGTCTCAAGACGGCTGATTTCGAACCGCACGACGAACTGCGCTATTTCCAGCGCCAGGATTTGCGTCCCGATCCCAAGCGGATGCCGGTCACGTGGCGGCCAAACGCGAATGCGACGGCCCATCCGATACCGATCCAGAACAATGGCAATCAAGCAGGCGGTGGTACCGTCCACTACGGCGCCGTATCCTGGCGCTTCCATGAGGACGATTTCCGTGTGCGCTCGCAAACGATCGAGCGCTATGGCGAAGTGGCCATTCCAAAAGATTCCTCGATCATCGATTGGCCGCTGTCCTACTCCGACCTCGAACCCTACTACGATCGCGCTGAGTACGAGCTCGGTGTCTCAGGCAAGGCCGGCAATCTTAAGGGCCAGAAGATCGACGGCGGTAACGTGTTCGAGGCCCCACGGCAACGTGAGTTTCCGCTCCCCGCGCTGCAGATCGATCAAGTTGGCGTCAATTTCAATGCCGCGGCCAAAAAGCTCGGCATGCACCCGTTCTCGACTCCGCATGCGATCCTTTCGCAACCCTACAATGATCGGCCCGGCTGCACTTATTGCGGTTACTGCCAGGCTTTCGGCTGTCACGTCGGTGCAAAATCCTCGATCCTCGTCACCAAACTGCCGGAAGCTGACGCCACCGGCAATTTCAAGCTGATTACCGGCGCGGTCTGTTACCATGTCAATTCGGACAACAGCGGCAAGGTGACCGGCGTCTCGTACTACGGCCCAGATCGTTCCGACAACACGATTGAAGCCGACATCGTCATTCTCGCGCCGTTCATCTACGACAACGTGCGTCTCCTGCTGTTGTCGAAGACGGAGAGGTTCCCCAACGGCCTTGCCAATTCGAGCGGGCACCTCGGCAAGCACATCATGACCCACATCGGCTCGCGGGGCTTCGCGGCGTTCGATGATCGTCACGTCAACGTCTATATGGGGCCGAGCGCGCAGAAAAATTCGCTGGACGATTACAACGGCGATAATTTCGATCACAAGGATCTCGGCTTTATTCGTGGAGCGCAGATATCGGCGGGGCCGGCCGGTCTCGAAGGTGGGCCGCTCGGCACCGCGATGAGCATGCCTCCGCCTCCCGGTGTGCCGCGCTGGGGTGCGCAGTTTCGCGACTTCTTCGCCAAATATTACACGCGTTACGTTGCACTAACCGGGCAGACGGAGAATCTTCCGTATCCGGATCAGACGATTGATCTCGATCCCCACGTCCGCGACATGTGGGGCCTGCCGGCGCCACGGATGACCTACGATTGGCGGCGGCCAAATGAGGTCGCGCGCATCGAGTTCATCAACAAAAAGTTGATGGAGATAGGCCAGGCCATGGGCGCGGCGCATGTCTGGACGGCGCCATTCGGTCCCGGCTCGCCGGGTGGTCACCACCAGGGCGGCACGCGCATGGGCAGCAATCCGCAAGAGTCCGTGGTGAACAAATATAGCCAGAGCTGGGACATCCCCAACCTGTTCATCATGGGATCATCCACCCATCCGACCATGAGCGGATTTAATCCGACGCTCACGATTCAGGCGCTGGCCTACATGACGGCGGACGCCATCGTAAACCGCTACCGGAAGAATCCGGCGTCCCTGTTATAAGTTTCGCAGGCTTCCGCAGCCTCCAAATGAGGCGCTTATCTGCTATTTCATGGGCCAATCCGGGCTTGGCCTCTCGCCTCGTTCGCGCTATGGAGAGGCCCATCAATCAGCGGTCATTTAGGACCGCCTTAGGGGGAAACTCATGAAACGACTTGCCCTTGTGCTCGGCGCCATTCTTGCCTTTGCCTTCGCGGCCGGCGCGCCGGCGCAATCGCCGATCATCATCAAATTCAGCCACGTGGTCTCGCCCGACGCGCCCAAGGGCAAGGCCGCGGTGCTATTCAAGCAACTGGCCGAAAAATATACGAACGGCAAAGTGCAGGTCGAGGTCTATCCGAACTCATCGCTGTATAAGGACAAGGAAGAGCTGGAGGCCCTGCAGCTCGGCTCGGTACAACTGCTGGCGCCGTCGATCTCCAAGTTTGGCCCGCTCGGCGTTAAGGAATTCGACGTCTTCGATCTGCCGTATCTGATGAGTGACGACGCGCACGCGCGGCAGATGATGGCGAGCCCAATAATGGCCGATCTAAATCAGAAACTCGAAGCCAAGGGCGTGTCGCCGCTCGCCTATTGGGACAACGGAACCTACGTGTACACGGCGAACAAGCCGTTGATCATGCCGGAAGGTTTCCGCGGCATGAAAATGCGCATCCAGGGCAGCAAGGTACTTGACGCCGCGGCGCGCGATCTCGGCGCCATCCCGCAGATCATCGCCTTCGGCGAGCTCTACCAGGCTCTGCAGACCGGCGTGGTCGACGGCGAGGACAACGTGCCATCGAACATCTGGACGCAGAAATTCTACGACGTGCAGAAGAATCTGACCGTCTCCAACCATGGCCGACTCACTTATTCGCTCCTTACCAATGCGAAGTTCTGGGGCGGGCTCCCGGCGGATGTGCGTGAGCAACTTGATCGCGCGGTGAAGGAGTCGACCCAGTTCTTCGACGACACCGCCGCCAAGGACAATGTCGACGCGTTGGAGAAAATCAAGGCCACGGGCAAGGTCGAATTCCACGTGCAGACCGAGGCCGAAAAGAAAGCCTGGATTGCCGCACTAATGCCGGTGCACAAGGAAATGGAAGCCCGGTTCGGCAAGGACTTCATTGAAAAGATCTACAAGGCGTCGGGCTTCGTTCCACCGCAGTCCTAACGAGAATTGTCCGGCCCCTTCCCGGTGCTGGGAAGGGGTGGGGCTTGCGAGGAACGACGGTGCTCAACCGCATCCTCGATCGGCTGGAAGAGTGGATCATCGCCACACTGATCGGCGCGGCGACGATCGTCACCTTCGTGGCCGTCGTTCACCGCTATGGCGCCAGCAACTCCGCGGTGCTGGCCCGATGGGCCGGGGCGCACGGCTTCGTGCTCCTGCATGATGTCGCGGACTGGGTCTACATCCAGCTTGCGTCGCTCAACCTGTCCTGGGCGACGGAACTCGCCACCTACATGTTCGTATGGATGGCGAAATTCGGCGCTGCGCTCGGCGTACGCACCGGCATTCACGTCGGCGTCGATGTCTTCGTCAAAAAGCTGAACCCCGCGGCCAGCAAGCCGGTCATTGTGTTTGCGCTGCTGTGTGGCGCGTTGTTCACCGGCGTCATCGGCACGCTTGGCGCCGTCTATGTGCACGAGCTTGATCCCGACCAGGTCTCGCCGGAGCTCGAATGGCCAAGTTGGATCATCTACCTGTGCATCCCACTCGGCTCTTATCTGATGTGCTTCCGCTTCCTCCAGGTGATGTGGCACTTCTTGCGTACTGGTGTTGTGCCCCATCAGGCCCACGGTATTGAGTACGAGGCACCTGAAGACCTGGGTCATGTGGCCGAGCCTCTCGGGGAGCCGGCGCAATGACAGCAGTCCCAGGAATTGCCAAGCCCGGCAAATCGTCGTCATTCGGCGACTCCATTACCGCCGCGCTGATCATCATCATTCCAATTGCTCTTGCCGCCGTCTGCTTCGCCGCGCGGCTGCACGTGATCGAGCTTTCGCACACGGTGCGCGCCGAGCTTTTGTTCGCGCTGCTGCTTGCGCTGATGGCATCCGGTATGCCGATCTCGATCGCGCTCGGGCTGTCGGTTCTGGTCTATCTGTTCATTCTCTCGAATGTCGATCCAAAGATGGTCGGGCTGAAGTTGTTCACCAGCCTCGACCGGTTCGAGATCATGGCCATTCCGTTCTTTATTCTCGCCGGCAATCTGCTGACGACTGGCGGTGTCGCGCGGCGCATGATCGACTTCGCGACCTCGCTGATCGGCCATTGGTATGGCGGTCTTGGGCTCGCTGGCGTTGTCGCCTGTGCGTTGTTTGCGGCGATTTCCGGCTCGTCGGTCGCGACCGTCGTGGGCATCGGTTCGATCATCCTGCCGGCGCTGGTCGAAAAGGGATATCCGCCGCGGTTCGGCGCCGGTGTGATCGCCACCTCCGGGGCGCTCGGCATCCTGTTCCCGCCCTCCATCAACCTTGTCATCTTCGCGGTGGCGACCAGCGGCATGCAACCGCACGGGCCGAACGGCGCCGTCGTCGATTCGGCGTCAATCGGTCAGTTGTTCATCGCCGGCCTCGTGCCGGGTCTGATACTGGCCACCATGCTCGGTGTAGTGACGTGGTATCGTGCGCGGCAGAACGATTATCCGCGCATGGAACGGGCGACGTGGGGCGAATGCTGGCGCGCCTTTCGCGAGAGCTTTTGGGGCCTCTTTTTGATTGCGCTCGTGCTAGGCGGTATCTATTCGGGGCTCTTCACGCCGACCGAAGCCGCCGCCGTCGCCGCGGTCTATGCGTTCGTCGTTGCGGTCTTTGTCTACAAGGGCCTGAAGTTTTCCGAAGTACCGGCCGTGCTGCTCAAGGCTGCGTCCATGAGCGCGATGATTCTCTACATCATCACCAACGCCGCCGTGTTCTCCTGGCTGTTGACGTCCGAGCAAATTCCGCAGTCGATGGCCGAATGGATGACCGCCCAAGGCTTTGGAGTGGTAGTGTTTCTGCTGGTCACCAACATCGTGCTGCTTGCCGCCGGCAATTTCATGGATCCGGCCGCCATCACCCTGATCATGGCGCCGATTCTATTTCCCATGGCGGCGGCGCTCGGGGTGCATCCGGTTCACCTCGGCGTGCTGATGGCCGTGAACATGGAAGTCGGGCTCTGCCATCCGCCGGTCGGGCTGAATCTCTACGTCGCCTCCGGCATAACCAAGATGGGCATCGGTGAGCTCACTGTAGCCGTACTGCCGTGGCTTGGCGCCATGCTGATCTTCCTAGCGATGGTGACCTACATTCCCGCCATCTCGCTATGGCTGCCGCGCGCGCTAGGAATGCTGTAAGCGCGCCACGCGCTTTGTGGCGTCTGGTCGCTACGCGCTGAAATCGCTCGGTCGAAGTTCGATCGGCGTACCGTGCGGGGTACGCTCGCAAGCGTGTTCCCAGGCGTCGCGTGTGCGGGCAAGCGTGCGCGCGTCGGTAAGGCCTTTCTCGGCCACCATGCGCTCAAGCGTTGCGAGCCAATGGTGATAATAGGTCTCGCCGGTATCGGGATCGCCCGCGGCTTGCGCTTTCTTGATTTCTTCGCCGAGTATCTTTGCCCATTCGCCCCAGGTGAACAGGCCCTTTTCGTTCAGAGACAAGGCGAGAGCAAACGCCTGTGCCTCCCATGGTTCGCGGAATACGGGGCCGTCGGTGTTTCGGGGGATACTTGATACCGCCTGGGTAGCGCGAAGCGTGGCAGGGTCAGTTGGCATCGTCACGCGATTTCCAGATAAGGCTCAAAAGCTTCGATCGAAACCTTCAACGAAGGATCGCTGTCGGGGCCCCACAATTCGCGGCCGTCGAAGAGCACCGTGTAGAGCCATTGTGGATCGTCGCCATGACCGAGCGCGGCAGCGTCGGGAAAGACGTGGCAGCCGCGGATTGCCTCGACGACCCCGACCCGATCGCGCGCATAGCGCGGCAGACGCGTGTGGCCTTGCGGATGGATGTTCTTGGTGCGCACGCGGTCGCCCGTCTTGAAACGGGCTTGCGTGTTCGTTGGCCGCGAGAAGGACCCGCGCGACAATGTGTTCGGGACTTCGGCCGCCGTTAGCTTGCGCTTGAGCTTTTTGCCTGGGCGCAGGGCGTGACCGGCTTCGATCTCGTCGGCGTCGGCGAGGCCCATTTCGACGACGAGTTTTTCCAGCCGTATCGCCCATTTTTTGTAATAGGACGCCGACAGGTAGAGCGCTGGCGGCAGGCGCTCAATGCCGTAGCGTGTTTGATCGATTGTCCAGATGCCGGTGTAGCCCATGGCGCGATTGAGCGCGAGCGCGCGTCCTTCCCACTCGGAGTGGAAGACCGGCTCGTTGGGCTCGGGCTCGACTTTGCCAAAACCGTGCATGCCGCCCATGTCGTGGATACCGTCCATTACGCGGCCTCCTTGGGGTCTTTCGGCAGACCGGTGCCGATCATGCAGTCACGCGTGATCAGCTTGGCGAGTTTCTCCTCGCTCCATCCTTCGGTGCCGCCGGGTCGCATGGGCAGCACGATAAAACGCGTCTCCGCAGTCGAGTCCCAAACGCGGATGTCGGTGCCTGGCGGCAAGGTTACGCCGAAGTCAGTGAGTACGCCGCGCGGATCGTTGACAGCGCGCGAGCGGTAAGGCGCCGACTTGTACCAGACCGGCGACAGCCCAAGCACTTCCCACGGATAGCAGGAGCACAAGGTGCAGACGATCATGTTGTGCAGCTTCGGCGTATTCTCGACGGCGACTAGATGATCGCCGACGCGGTTGAGCAGACCGAACGAAGCGACCGCCTTGCTCGCGTCTTCCACCAGCGCGCGCTTGAAAGCGGGGTCGCTCCAGGCCTTGGCGACAACGCGGGCGCCGGTATGTGGGCCGACTTTGGTCTCATAGGCCTCGATGATGGCATCGAGCGCCGCCGGGTCGACATAGCCCTTTTCTGCCAGCACGGTTTCCAGTGCGCGTACGCGCAGCTGCATTTCCGACAGCTCCGAGCCGTGGTCATGGTCGTGGTGGTCATGATCGTCGTCGTGGGTCATGGCATGTGTCCCTGCGCCTTTGCCGGGCATTATAGTACGCTGCGGCAGCCATGAGAAACACGGTCGAGCGCTTCGCCAGTGCCATTGAGCGGGCAATTGCTGCCATCGGTTTGGCGGCGGCATGGTGCTGTCTTTACGTGGTGATTGTCGAGTTCGCCGTAGTTGTGATGCGCTACGCGCTCGGTATCGGGTCAATCAAACTTCAGGAGTCCGTGATCTACGCCCATGCCGGGCTGTTCATGCTGGCCGCGGCCTGGACGTTGCAAGTCGACGGCCATGTGCGCGTCGACATCATTTACGCACAAGCAAGCCCGCGCACGCGGGCGCTCATCGATCTGATAGGAGCGCTCGTTTTTCTTTTGCCATTCGCTGCCGTGCTCGTGCTGCTTTCGGTGCCTTATGTGCAGCGCTCTTGGGCCATTCTTGAGCGCTCGCGCGAAACGAGCGGATTGCCGTTCGTCTATCTGCTCAAGACGTTGATCCCGCTGTTTGCCGTGCTCATTGGCTTGCAGGGCGTAGTGCAGGCAATCCGCGCGGCACTGGTGCTGAGCGGGCCGCGCCAACAGCCATCGCGATGAACATGGGGGCGATGCCTGGAGAGGCGCTCGCCGTCGCCATGGTGGTCACGGTGTGCGCGGTGCTGCTCGCCGGTTATCCCGTCGCCTTGACGCTCGCAGGCGTGTCGCTTTTGTTTGCTACCGTCGGTGCGGGCGCCGGCGTACTGCACCTTTCACTCCTTGGTGCGCTGCCCCAGCGCGTCTTCGGTGTCATGACCAACGATGTGCTGGTCGCCATTCCGCTCTTTATTTTCATGGGCGTGATGCTGGAGCGGTCGCGCATTGCCGAAGAGTTGTTGGAGACCATGGGCCGACTGTTCGCCGGGCTGCCGGGTGGCCTGGGTGTCTCGGTGGTTATCGTCGGAGTCCTGCTTGCCGCCGCGAAGGGCATTGTCGGCGCCACGGCGGTGACCATGGGACTGATCGCGCTGCCGACCATGCTGCGCCATGGTTACGACAAAGCGCTGGCCGCGGGCACGATTGCGGCGACCGCCACTCTGGCGCAGGTCTTTCCGCCTGCAACTGTCCTGGTGTTGCTCGGCGATCAGCTCAGCAACTCGTATCAGGCCGCGCAATTGGCGCAGGGAAACTTCGCGCCGCAAACCGTCTCGGTTGCCGATTTATTCGCCGGAGCGATCATTCCGGGCTTTGTGCTCGTTCTTTTTTATCTTCTGTATCTGATCGGTGTGGCGATTGTCGATCCGAAGAAGTCGCCGCCGATTATCCCCGATCCCAATGCGCCGCGCGGCTCAAAGCTGGCGTTCCAGCTTGTTGCCGCGCTCATTGCGCCGATCGCGTTGATCCTTGCGGTGCTCGGCTCCATTCTCGGCGGTATAGCGACGCCGACGGAAGCGGCGTCGGTGGGAGCCGTGGGTTCGGTCCTGCTTGCGGCCCGCAAGGCGGGCGTCGCTGGGCTTTTGATGCCCGTGATGGTGCGCACGACTCAGATCACCAGCATGATCTTTCTGATCCTGATCGGCGCGACGGTGTTCAGCCTCGTGTTCCGCGGCCTAGGTGGCGACGCCATGGTGGAGCGTGCGTTGACCAACCTGCCGGGCGGCGCCGCCGGCGCCACGCTGGCGGTCATGGCGGCGCTGTTCCTGCTGGGTTTCGTGATGGACGCCTTCGAGATCATTTTCGTGGTGGTGCCGATCGTGGCGCCGGTGCTGCTACAGATGCCTGGTGTGAATCCGGTTTGGCTCGGCATCATGATGGCGGTGAACTTGCAGACCTCCTATATGCATCCGCCGCTCGGTCCGACGTTATTCTATCTGCGCGGTGTAGCACCACCGGAGGTGACGACCCGCGATATCTATCTTGGAATTATTCCTTTCGTGCTGATTCAGCTCGCGATGTTGCTGGCGCTCTGGTTTCTGCCCGGACTGGCAACCTGGCTACCTCATCGGCTGTATGGATCGTAATTCATGATGAGCGAACGACAATCCGGACGGCGTGTTTTGAAGACAAATCCGCTTGAACTCGTCCGCGCTACTCAAGCGGACATTCCATTCATCATGGCAACCGAACGTCTGCCAGGGTACGAGGAGCTCGTTGGCCGCTGGAGCGAGGCTGAACACCGCGCGGCGCTCACCGACGACCGTTACGCATATTTCATCGCGCGCGCGGCCTCGCAGCCGATTGCGTTTGCCATTGTTCGAGACTGGGCATCGCGCGAACAGGTGACGTGCATCAAGCGGATCGCCGTTTCGCGTCCAGGGGAGGGCGATGGCAGAACATTCCTGAGTCGCCTTGTCGATCGTATTTTTAGCGAGACAGAAGCGTATCGGATCTGGCTCGGCGTGTTTCCCGATAATACGCGGGCGCGCCGCGCTTACGAGGCTGTCGGCTTCAAGGCCGAGGGCGTTGCGCGCGGCAGCGCCTTCTTTGGTGGCGTCCATCGCGATGAGTTGGTGATGGCGCTGTTGCGGCCCGAATGGGCGGTCCGAGAGTGAAGCTCAAAGATCGCCTAGCCCGTATTCTTTCCAGCGCGCTTCGACGCGTGCGGCGTCGTCTGGATGCGGTGTGACCGTCGGTGGAAAGCGTTCGTTGTTCCATTGCGGCTGGCGCGCGTGCTTCCATGAGCGCGTAGCGTCGATCAGCATGCGATTCCACAGCCCGGTACCGAGCTGCGCTACGTTGCGATCTTCCAGTGGCGTCGACGGATCGATCGGCGAGCCGAATATGCCGGGGAAGATCACCACGCCGCCTTCGCCCGCATTGACGCGGTGCGCAAACGCCCACTCGACCTGCTCATCGTCGGCCGGGTTGATGTCTTCCTCCACCACGATGACGTTTTTGTAGCGGTAAGTCGCGGCGCTGTTGCCCCACAGAGCCGCTGCGATCTGCTTCGGCTGCCCCTGATACTGCTTCTTGATCTGGACGCGGATGTTGACGCCGTTGGTGATCGGCGGCGCGTAAACGTCGAGTACGCTCGGGATGCCGGCGCCGTTGAGAATGTTCCAGGCAATGGCGGCGCGCTGTACTGACGACATGACGCTGTTTTCGCTGTAGGAGCCGGGCAGGGTGCCTTCGAGCGAGCCGCAGAAAATCGGATCGCGCCGATGCGTTATGCAGGTGATCTTCATGGTCGGACGCGGCGTCGGCAGATCCGACACGTAGCCGGTGAATTCACCGAACGGTCCCTCCATCTCGTAGGTGGATGGATCGTCGCTGATCGTACCCTCGATGACGATCTCGGCGCTGGCCGGCACCGCAAGATCGACCGTCTCACAACGCACGAGCTGCGCCGCCTCGCCGCGATAGCCTCCCATGACATCGTACTCGCAAATGCCGGCGGGTAGCGGTGAACCGGAAAGGAACGACATGATCGGATCCCACCCGATCACGCAGGCGACCGGCATCGGCTGGCCGCGCCCTGCCCACTTGCTGAAATGCGCACCCCAATGCTGCCCGCCCTTGATGAGCAGGAACGGCGTCGTGTCCTTCTTACCGATCATGCCGCGGTAGAGACCAACGTTCATCACGCCGGTGTCGGGGTCCTTGGTGACGATTGAGGTGAAGGTGTGGATGTAGCGCCCGCCTTCCAGGTAGTGCCACTTCGGCACCGGAAATTCGGTCTGGTCGATGGCGGCGCCCTTGACGATCACCTCCTTGACAGGACCGGCATTCACCATCACTGGCGGAATCGCCTCGCGGTTTTTGGCCATGACGTACTGTACGAGCTCGCGGTTCGACGCTTCGCGCGGAAAGCCGAGCGCAAGCGCCAGCCGCGAGCGCGCGCCGAGGCCGCTGGCGAAAAGCTTGGTGCAGCGGCCGTCTTTGTAGCCCTTGATGTTCTCGAACAGCAGCGCCGGGCCCTTCTTCTCAAGTGCGCGACGGGTGATGGCGCCGATCTCTCGGTCCCAATCTACTTCGGCTTGGATGCGCCGCAGTTCGCCCTGTTGTTCGAGCGAAGCCATCCACTGCCGCATGTCCAAAAAGCCCATCGGGCGCCCACCTTCTAATGCGCGGTTCGAGACGATCCCCGCGCTTGATCGCGGCATTAATTCCCGCAATTCTGCCCCTCCGCAATGGGGCAGACATACGCTCGCCGGGAGACCCTATGAGCGCAGCGCAAATCTTCGATCTTGCGGGCAAGGTCGCATTGGTCACCGGTGCATCGAGTGGGCTTGGGCTGCGCTTCGCCGAAGTCCTGGCTGAGAACGGCGCCTCGGTCGTGCTCGTGGCCCGCCGCGCCGATCGCCTCGGTGCACTCAAGGCGCGCATTGAGCAATCGGGAGGGCGCGCTATTGCGGTCGAGGCTGACGTGCGCGAGCGCACCGCAATGCAGGCGGCATTCGACGCCGCCGAAAAGGCCTTCGGCACCGTGACGATCCTGGTCAACAACGCTGGCGTGGCGCACGCCGGCCGGGCCGTCGAGCTTGCCGAGGAGGAGTGGCGGCGCATCCTGTCGACCAACCTCGATGCGGTCTTCTATTGGTCGCAGGAGGCGGCGCGGCGTATGCTAGCGGCCGGCAAGGGCGGCGCCATCGTCAATATCGCTTCAGTGCTCGGGCTCGGCGTCGATAAGGGGGTCGTCGCTTACGCCACCGCGAAGGCCGGGGTGATTCAGGTGACCAAGGCGCTGGCGCTTGAGTTGGCCTTCAAGGGCATTCGCGTCAATGCCATCGCTCCCGGCTGGATCGTCACCGAGCTCAACCGCGACTATCTCACCAGCGAGAAAGGCAAGGCACTGACGCGGCACATTCCCGTCGGCCGCTTCGGCGAGGAGCGCGATCTCGACGGCCCTCTGCTTCTGCTCGTCTCCGATGCCGGCCGCTTCGTCACCGGCGCCACCATCGTCGCCGACGGCGGGCAATCGGTGGCCCTGCGGGGGTGAGTTGGCTAGGCGCCTGCCTGGCTACCCGCCGTCACTCCTCCTTTAGCCCGTACGCTAAGTCATTGCCCGTGGCGCCGTAATATTTGTACGGCAGGAATTTGCCGGTCATGCCGATCCTCACGCGGTCACCCTTGGGATCGGTCTGGCGCGAAATGTCCATGTCAAAATCGATCGCCGACATGATGCCGTCGCCGAACTCCTCCTCGATCAACGCCTTGAGCGCCGGGCCGTTGACCATGACCAGTTCGTAGAATCGATAGATCAGCGGGTCGGTCGGCGGCATCGGCGTCGCGGTGCCGCGCATAGGCACCTCGTTGAGCAGCGTCTGCTCGGACTTCGCGAGGCCGAACAGCTTGGCGGCGTTGGCCGCTTGGGGCTTCGTCAGTTTCATCTGGCCGAGGATCGCGCCGGTCACCAAGATCGGCGACATGCCCCCGATCTGTTCGCATATGTATTTCCAGGTCCATCCCTTCTCGCGTTTGATGTCGAGAAGCTTTTCGGTGAGACCGGCACGAGTCATGATTTCCTCCCTGTCAATGAGCCCGTTGGAGAGCTCGAGGCCTACTTGGCCCGGCTTCAGCGGGGTCGCGGTACCTTCAGCCGGGGTCTTGATCTTTACCGTCCGCTGCATTTTCCATGCCGGATGCTGGCCGTCCTGTTCCGAACGGAATGCCAGTGAATGGCCACGGGAACGGGCATGGGCTTAGAGCAGATCGTTTTGCTCCTTTTGGGCGGCTTGGCGGCCGGCCTCGTGAACGGGCTTACCGGCTTTGGCACGGCCATTACCGCGCTCCCCATCTGGCTTTACGTGTTGTCCCCAACTGCCGCATCGACCCTTGCGATCATCTGCGCGATGGCTTCCCAGCTGCAGACGTTGCCGATGATCTGGCCGCATATCCGCTGGCGGCTTGCTCTGCCCCTGGTCATTCCCGGAATCGTGGGCGTTCCGATCGGAACGCTGCTCCTGCCGCTCATTGAGCCGAAACTTTTTAGGCTCGGTGTGGCGGTCTTTCTGATTGCCTATTCGGCCTATGTGCTGTTGCGGCGGGGCGCGACTAAGTCCACCCACGGCGGCAAGACGGCCGATGGTCTCGTTGGATTTGGCGGCGGCGTTCTTGGCGGACTTGCCGGAGTGCCCGGCGTCTTGCCGATCGTTTGGACGGATTTTCGCGGCTGGTCCAAGGAACAGCGGCGCGGGGTGGTTCAGACCTTCAATCTGGCGACCGTCGCCTGTGCATTAGCAACGCATGCACTCACCGGACTTTTAGGTCGGCAAGTGGCATTGCAGGCGGCCGTCGCACTTCCTGGCTCGATTGCCGGCGTTTGGCTTGGCGCCTTCGCCTATCGACGCCTTGCCGATCACAATTATCAGCGCGTCGTCATGTTTTTTCTGCTGGCTTCGGGCGTGGTGCTGCTGTGGACGAGTTGGTAAGCCGCCGCTGTTTGACGCTGACGTTTGCTTACTTTGTGTCTTCCCGCCGGCTGATAGCAAAGCTCGTATAATTTTGCTCGTTCTGCCTGGTGTACTCGAGGGCGCTGCTCAATCTCTTGACCAGATAAAGTCCGAGACCGCCAATCGGGCGGTCGTCGAGAGCAACGTCGAAGGCTGGGTCTGGTGCAAGCCGCGGATCGAACGGCGGGCCGGCATCGACGATCTCGCCGATCACCTTGTCGGGCTCGACAACCAGGGCAATTTTCGCTGGCCGGTCGCGGCAGTCGCCATGCGTGCCCAGATTGGTCAAAACCTCGTTCAAAACCAGCGCGGTGTGATGGGTCGCGCGCGTTTCAACCCCGTGAGTGCTGAGAAACGCCATGACCTGATCGGTCAGATCGGTGATCGCATCGGAGGTCGCGAGCGCGCTGGTTTCGAATCGCGTCTCTGGACGTGTCATGGGTGCGGCTTCGGCTCCAGACACAAAAAAATTGTAAGCCAGGTGTGGGGGCATGTGTTGAAAGCCCTGGCTATCGTTTGGCGCAGCGGATAGGAGGCGCCGCCCGCGGTGGCATGGTCTCAACTTGGCGGCGCACCTTGTTCAATATGCAGCAGACCGGTCAGACCAGACGTTGTAATGACTTCGGCAACTGCTGGGGTGGGATTGAGCACAACCAGCCTGCCGCCACGGCGCCCGACGGCCTTGGCTGCCGAAACAAGGTGCCGCAATCCGATTGAAGCGACGAACGTGACGCCAGACATGTCAAGGTACAACCCGCTCTTGCTGCCGGACAACGTGGCGAGCGGAAGGGCGACGGTTTCGGCCCCCGATATATCGAGCCGGCCCACCATGGTGATTGTGGCTGTCGATCCCGCGTCGTTGATTGCGATTTGCATGGCCGCTCCTTGCGCAGAGACGACTAAAACAAGCTTTTATAACAGTTCGGTGACAGCGCCCCGGGACGCAAAATGGTACGGTGTCGGCCGAAGCATCAGCACGCCGCTCTGCCTACATTATACCCCAGAAACCAAGGACGAAGAGAAATGGCCAGCAACGCGATGTTTGCGCAAGTCGCCGCTCTCGCCGGCGATCCGGCCCGCGCCGCGATGCTCCACGCCCTTATGGACGGACGGGCGTTGACCGCGTCGGAACTGGCCCGCGCCGCAGGAGTAGCGCCGCAGACCGCGAGCGGTCATCTCGCGCAGATGACTGGGATCGGTGTCCTCGCTGTGGAAAAGCAAGGACGCCACCGCTACCACCGACTCGCCTCGCCGGCGGTGGCGCGGATGATGGAAAGCATTATGCAAGTGGCCGCACAGCTTGAGCCGTCACGGCGGCTGAGTGTCGGCCCGCGCGATGCCGCGTTGCGCGCCGGGCGGACTTGCTATGACCATCTTGCCGGTCAACTCGGCGTCGCGTTGGCCGATGCGTTGGTCGGCCGCGGGTATGTGGAGCTTGAGGCCGACGCCGGCTTGGTGACAGAGTCTGGCATCAAGTTTCTCGCCCAACTCGGCATCGATGTCGAAGCCCTGACGGCGCGAAGGAACAAGACTTCCGGGCGCGTGCTCTGCCGGGCGTGTCTTGATTGGAGCGAACGGCGTCCGCATTTGGCTGGTGCGCTGGGCGCGGCGTTGTGCGCCCGCTGTCTCGACAGAGGCTGGGTGCGGCGAATCGATGGCACGCGGGCTGTCTCCGTGACCCCTAAAGGTCGGCAGATCTTTCGCGAGCAATTTGGCGCGCATTTCGCATAGGCGTGCTACCGGCGACCAGATTCCTCCTTGCAAACTACGGCGTTCGCCGAAGCTTGGGCGCAACGCTTGGCGCAGAATGCGAGCATCGACGAACAGGAGGCGCCCGATGACGATCACCGTTTTCATTCGTTATCAGCTCGATCCATTCAAGCGTGATGGCTTCGAGCAATACGCTCGCAATTGGCTGACGATTATTCCCAAATGCGGCGGCCAGGTTGTCGGCTATTGGATGCCGCACGAGGGAACCGACAATATCGCCTTTGGGCTTATCTCGTTCGAAAGCTTGGCGGCCTACGAGGCCTACCGGGGGCGGCTCAGGGCGGACAGTGAGGGTGCGGCGAACTTTGCGACCGCGCACAGGGGGCGCTTCATCCTCGCCGAGGAGCGCACGTTCCTGCGGCAGGTTGTCTAAGCGCCAGTTCGCAGGTCGCGGCACGACGGGCTGCTCGACGCAGTAGCTTCCGCCGATGTATCGTCGCGCGTGGGCCGCCGGGCCCACCCAAAAGATCAAAGCGAGCGCGCGGAAAAATGCAGACACATCGTTTGGATGCGAGTCCCGAAACAGTTCACTGGGGCTATTTTGACGCTTCCCTCAAGCCCCTGGTTACGGTCGATCCCGGCGATGTCGTCGTGATCTCGACGGTGTCAGGCGGACCCGGCCAACTACCGCAAGCGGGTTCTGGCCTCACAGTGCCCGCGGCGCTGCCGGCAATTCTCAAGAGCGTGCCGCAGAAGCTGAATGGGCCCCACATCATGACCGGACCAGTCGCGGTTCGCGGCGCCAAGGCCGGGCAGGTGCTCGAGGTCCGTATCAAGTCAATCGAACTCAACTACGATTGGGGCTACAACGTTATTCGCCCGCTCGCCGGCGCGCTGCCGGACGACTTCGCCAAGGCGCGGCTCATACACATTCCCCTCGACCGCGCGCGCATGGTTGGAAAACTGCCGTGGGGGCTTGAGCTGCCGCTCAAGCCGTTCTTCGGCATCATGGTAACGGCGCCGCCAGCCGCTTGGGGCCCGGTCCCGTCGCCGCCGCCGCGGCGCAACGGCGGCAATATGGACAACAAGGAGCTGGTCGCCGGCACCACGCTTTATCTGCCCATCCACGTGGATGGCGCGCTGTTCTCGGTCGGCGACGGCCACGGCGTGCAGGGCGACGGCGAAGTTTGCATCACGGCCATCGAGACTGGGCTGATCGGCACGTTCGAGCTACACGTGCGCAGCGATATGCAGCTGGAATGGCCGTTGGCCGAGACGGCGACGCACATCATCACTATGGCGTTCGATCCTGACCTCGACGATGCTGTGGTGATCGCACTGCGCGATATGATCAAGCTCATTTGTGCGCGCACCGGCATTTCGCGCGAAGACGCATACACGCTGTGCAGTCTCGCCGCCGACCTGCGAGTCACTCAAGTGGTCAACGGCTCAAAGGGCATCCACGTGATGCTGGAGAAGGCCCATCTGCGCGCAGCGTCCGGGACTGCGTGATGCTCAGGGCTGCGCCAGAGCTTACTTAGAACCGATCTTCTTTGTTTCCGGCGCGCTGCAAGACTTGAGTGGATTCCAAGTCAGTTGCAGCGCACCGGAGCCCCGGCGACAAGAGTATTAACGCCGTAGTTCTCGGTTGGACCTTACAAGCCCACGGCGGCCGAAGCAGCCTCGATATCTTTTACGGGCAGTCGCCGGAGCAACGCATCCGCAAGCCGTCCCGCCGATCGACTGTGCCCGCGCGCGGCCCGTGCCATCAAAGCAATGATCGCCACGGACAGATCGATCCCGAGCTTACGCGCCAGCGCGACGATTTCCGGCAACTGCGCTGCCCAGGTAATCGCCGCTGTCGCATCCGGCGGCAGCCCGGTGAGGTCGCCGTGGAGGAGCGCCTCGGGGTCTGCATCCCAGTCGATGCGATTGACGAAGGGGCGCAGATTGCCGGCGGCAGCGGATTGAGCTGCGTCAGGCTCCGCCAGCGGCGGTGCGGCTCCTACCAGCTTTGGCTCTTCGCCCCAGCGCCGCATCTGCTGGCACGCCGTCCGCTCGTCATCCTGCTTCCTGGCCGACCCATCCAACGGGTGGAGTAGCGAATTGAATCGCGCATCGTGCGAGGCGGGCGCCCCGAGGGCGCGATCCAAAGGATATCGACGCACTTTAGCCCTGGGGATGCCGCAGGCTCTCCGCGATGCCGCCAGTTCGACCTTGCGCGTGGCCGGCAGCCCCTCATGCCGCTCGCCTGCCTCGTCGACCAGCACCAGGCTGGTGAGGTCGGAAACGATGCCTTCCGCCTCGGCCAATTTTGCAGCCGCGGCTTCAGACATAAGGGGCATCGCGAGCATGGCCGCCGTGGCGCCAATCTGCCGTGCGGCAAGCGAAGGATGCCCTTCACCTTTGGCTCCCCACATGGCCACGATGCGAGCACCGCGGCGAAAGACCTCGACGCTTCTCGGCTTGTCAGGAAGGGTTTCCGGTTGCCTTTGCGGCATTCGTGCCGCGTCGAGGGCGGCGGCTATGGCGCCGGCGGCATCGGAGCCGACCGTGGTGAAAACCTGCCCACCCGTCAGGCCGGCGAGGTGACCGATCGCAGCTTCGCTCGCGTCTTCGCCAATCAACACGGCCGTCACGCGCATGCGAGCGCGGGCAAGTTTTTCCGGCTCGAAAGCCCAGCTCAACCCGTCGGTGACAATGACGACGTTCTTGGCTTTTCCAGAGGGGTTCGCTGAGGCGAGGACCGCATCGAACGCGCAGCCGATTTCGGTGCCGCCACGTGGACCCTGGATGCTTCCAACCAGCGCCTCGCAGTTCGGTCCGGTTGCTTCGCCCAGATAGTCCACTTGTTCGTCGAACTGCCAGAGACGCATTCGATCGGAAGGCCTAAGGTGATGGTGAATCGCGGCGACGAGTCCAGACCGGGCGAGATCGAACTTGCTCGCCGCGAGTTCGGAGTAGCTGACCGCGTGATCGCTCATCGAGCCGGAATGATCGAAAAGGACATCGATATCGAGGCACGCGTCGATTGCGGGGGTCGGCGCGATGTCAAGCACGACCTGCCGCCGATCAGCTGCTATGCCAGTCAGCTTGCGATGCATCCAGCCGGTAATAACGATGTCGATTGGCGCGTCGAGTGTGACGTGATAACGGCCATCGATCATTGGGCCGCTCTGCAGCAGCGATGCAGTCCCGTCGCTGCATGCAACACTGACCGTGGCCTGGTGGGCAATGCCGCCGGTAACGAGATCGTCCGGTGGCGCGAGCGGCGATTGTCCGTAGATCTCGCCGACCGTGGTTGGGATGCGCAGTCGTGGCGTTTCGTCCAGGAACGACAGCGGTGCAGTCCAGGCGTCGGTGACCACGATTGCGCCGCCGGGGCGTACGTGGCCTACGCAGAGCATGTGAATGCCTTTAAGCAACTCCTGGTGCAAAATCGCCGACTTGCCGCTGTTGACGGCTGTTTCATAGGTCCTGGCAGCCTTTGCGCGCGCTTGCGCAACAGCATGGAGGACGCGGCCGTCGATGTTTGCGGTGAGCGCGCAGAGCGTCGCATCGACCGGGACCGGAAAGGTCATGGTCGCTTCGATCCAGATCTTCTCGGAGTTGCGGAAGGTTCGTTGGGTGGTGACGGAGGCGAGGCCGCCCCGAATGGTCACGTCAATCTGGGTCGACGTGAGGGGAACTGGTTTCCTGTCGTCGCGCCGAAAAACGGCCTCGAGAAAATGAGCAAGGGGGTCAATGCTGGCTGCCGCCGTAGGCATGGTCGCTCTCCATTTCGAATTATGTCCGGCCGGGGAAAGCCCTCGGTGGATTCAACTTTTGTTAGGAACGGAATTAGCTTGACCTTCGATGTTCATCTCGGCGCGCGGGCCGTTGGGTAGCTCCTCCTGTGATGGTTGCGGGCGCGGCAGATGGGCACGCGGTTGCGGCAAAATGAGGGCCGCCACGCGGCCAGGTGCGTCAAGTCTCCGAACTTTGGTGAAGGTTTATGAACACGAGAAACTCATGAACCAAAAAGACGCTCGTCACTCGGCCGCTTGCAGCCGATCGATTGCGGCGGCGCCGGCTTTGATCCGCGGAATGAGTTCTCGGCCGAACTCGACCGTATCGTTATGCGGGTCGAAACCGCGGATAAGAAACGAGCCGACGCCCAGCCGGTAATACCGCAGGATTGCCTCGGCGACCTGCTCGGCTGTTCCAACGAGGCACGAGGTATTGCCAAGCGCGCCTGTCGCGCGCGCGATCGGCATCCACAGGCGTTCGTCATGAATGTCGCTTTCCAGCGCGAAGCGCATCAGCCGCCGTCCGGCATTGTCGACAGGTCCCGAAGCGGCCTCCTGCCGGCTCCAACCCTTCTTGCTGCTTGCGCCGGTCATGGCCGCCAAAATCTTGTTCGCCCTGTCCCACGCTTCGCCTTCACTCGCCGCGATGATGGGGCGCACTGAGACATTGAATCCGACCGTTCGGCCAAAAGCTGCTGCCTGGGTACGAAATTGGCTTACACGCTCGCGTGTCGAAGCCAACGGTTCGGCATAGATCGCGTAGATGTCGCAGTGGCGCGCGCCCATCTCGAGCGCGCCATCGGAAGCGCCGCCGAAGAACAGAACAGGGTGGGGTTTCTGCAGCGGACGCACATCGGAATATGCGCCCTTCGCCTGATAGAACGTGCCGGAAAAATCGAAGGGCTGTTCGCTCGCCCAGGCCAATTGCATAAGCTCAAGATATTCAGCGGCGCGACGATAACGCGCCGCCTTCGGCGTAAAGTCGCCGTCGCCTTCCTGCTCGTCGTCGGTCTTGCCGGTGATGATGTGTACGGCGAGGCGGCCGCCGGTCAGGTGGTCGAAAGTGGCGATCTTACGGGCCATCAGGGTCGGGGCCACGAAGCCCGGCCGATGCGCCACCAGATAGCTTAATCGTTCGGTGTGCTCGGCTCCATGCAGTGCTACGAGAAAACCCTCGGCGGACGACGACGAATAGCCCACCAGCACCATGTCGAAGCCTGCTGTTTCGTGAGCACACGCGGCCTCCGTCACATAGCTGGGCGACAGGCCACCCTCAATGACATGCAGTGTGGCGTCACTCCGCGGTGGCGTGACGCCGATCATGCCGATGATCCTGACGGGCATCGCCTTCCTCGCGGTTACCGGGCCGCCGGCAGTTATGCACCCGCCCTGGCGCCACCTCGGCGTATCTCGTGGCGCCGTTCAATAATACGGCAAGTGGGGATCCCGAGGCAGCCCCAACTCCATGCGGCCAAAATGCGAAAAAGTGTTTTCGGCGTTCAAGCTGATGTGCATCGAAGCAAAATGGATGTCGCGCCAGGCCCTTTGGATGGGGTTGGACTCTCCAAAACCGGACGTGCCGCTCATGGCAATCAGCGCATCGATTGCCGAGACCGCCAGCTCCGCGGCGCGGGTGTAATCGCGCATCGAGCGCGCTCGCAACGCGGGGGATGGCGGCGTAACGGCGCCGGCGGTATCGGCAGCGCGGCGCACCAGCAGTTCGGCGGCATCGAGATCGGCCGCCGTACGCGCCAATTGCATTTGGACGCTGGTGTGCTCGGCGACCAGGCCCGCGTAAATTCCCTTGCGGGTCTTTGTCGATTCCCGGAAGCGCTCGTAGGCGCCTTGCGCGGCGCCGAGCATCGGCGTTGCGAAGCACAGCGGGGCGTATGAGGCAAAAGGCGCACGGTAGATGTGGTTCTCATGCAAGGCGCCGCCGGGTCCTTTTCCTTCGCGCAGATGCGACGACAGAAGGGTTCGGCTCTTCGGCACGAAAACATTGTCGGTGACAATAGTGTTGCTGCCGGTCCCACGCATGCCGGCAGTGAACCAAGTGTCCCTGACTTTGTACTGGCCAGGTGGAATCAGAAAGAAGGCCCGCTCCGGCTTGCCATCAACATCAATCATGCCGTTGATAAAAACCCAGGCGCTGTGTCCGACGCCGCTGGCGAACGCGGATTGGCCCGAGACACGATAGCCACCGTTTATGGGGACGACCGTGGTGCCCGGCAGAAACGACGCCGCAATAGCCATGTCCGGGCCGTCGGCCCACACCGCGTCCTGTGCCTCCTCCGGAAACTGAGTTATGCAATGGGCATGATGAATGATAAGGCTCGCACACCAGCCGTGTGATGCATCGACCTTGCTGATTTCGCGCGTTACATCGAACCATGTGTCGAAGCCAAGGCCGTATCCGCCGAAGCGGGGCGGCATCAGGATTCGGGCGATGCCGGCGTCGAGGAGCTCCCGGACCGATTCAATGGGGAGTTGCCGGGCCTGCTCCGCGGCTTCAGCGCGTTTGGAGAAATTGGGAATGAGCGCTCCGACGCGGTCGAGGATTTGTTGCTTTGTCACGGCCTGATTGGAACGCGCGGTATCCTGCATTCTTATGTTCCTCTTGGCGTGATTGCGCTTGGCGCGACACCGCCGCAGCCTCGCTGCAGCCTTCGGCGTTTATTTGCGAACAAGATTGATAATTGCCGAAAAATCGAGCCCGCTGTGCCCTTGCTGCGCGAACTGTTCGTATATCTCCGCGGCGTGCGCGCCGATCGCCGTTCGCGCGCCGACCGATTCGGCGGCCTCATGGGCGAGTTTCAGATCTTTCAACATCAAGGCCGCGGTGAAGCCGGGCTTATAGCCATTATTGGCGGGGCTTGCCGGCACCGGCCCGGGCACCGGGCAATAGCTGGTGAGCGACCAGCATTGACCCGAAGAGCCGGATACGACGTCGAACAGTGCCTGGTGCGAGAGGCCGAGCTTCTCGCCGAGCACGAAAGCTTCGCTCACGGCGATCATCGAGGCGCCGAGAATCATGTTGTTGCAAATTTTTGCTGTCTGGCCGTTGCCGGCCTCGCCACAATGCACGATGCGCTTGCCCATGCGTTCAAGCACCGGCTTGCCGCGCTCGAAGGCGTGCGTCGAACCGCCGACCATGAAGGTCAGCGTGGCAGCCTTGGCGCCGCCCACGCCGCCCGACACCGGGGCGTCGAGCGCGGCGATGCCGTAGGAGGCCGCGAGCTTGTGCGCCTTGCGTGCGCTCGCGACGTCGATGGTCGAACAATCGATAAAGAGGGTGCCCTGGCGCGCGACCGGCACGATTTCATTCCAGACCGACAAAACGTGTTCGCCTCCCGGCAGCATGGTGATGACGATTTCGGCGTCTTCCACCGTAGATCGGGCGTTGCCGACAACCTGCACGCCGTCGCGCGCCGAAGCCTCGCGCGACGTAGCCACGACGTCGAAGCCGCGGACGTGGCCGCCCGATTTCACAAGATTGGCGGCCATTGGCGCGCCCATATTGCCGAGACCGATGAAGCCGATGGTCGACATGTTCGCCTCTTTCAATCGGTGAAGGTCAGTTCCAGGGCGCCGACGGATCTGAAATGACGGTCGACAATGTCTTCAGTTACGTCTTCGAGTTTTGTCGGCCGCCACGCCGGGTTGCGGTCCTTGTCGACGATGGTCGCGCGAATGCCTTCGATGAAATCATGCTCGGCAATGCACGCCAGCGAGATGCGGTGGTCTTGCTGGAAACTTTCCTCCACTGTCTTGAATGATACAGCCGCGCGGATGTTTCGCAATGTGATCTTGAGCGAGGTCGGCGACATTTTTTGCAGGGTTGCAGGCGCGGAGCGAGCCCCATCAATTTTGCTCGCACTCAGCCGGGCGAGAATCTCCTCGACGCTCGGTGCGCTGTAGCACTCGTCGATCCATGGCCGCATCGCGGCCAACTTACCGGGGGCAGGCGTGACCGAGATCTTTTCAAGCCGCGTGCGTACATCCTGCGCCGTACGACAATCGGCCAGCCGCGGGGGAAGATCGACAATAGTCGCTGCTGGAAGCTGAATGTCGGCAAGGCCGCAATAGATCGCGTCGGGTCCTCCTATGCGGTCGCCGGTCAGAGCGAGGTGCGTCCCGATCTGTCCGGGCGCGCGTGCTAGGATGAACGAGGCGCCGACATCGGGGAAATATCCGATGCTGACCTCGGGCATGGCGATCGACGAGCGTTCGGTCACGACGCGGTGCGCTGCGTGCGCAGAGATGCCGACGCCGCCGCCCATGACCACGCCGCCCATAATAGCAACCACAGGCTTGGGGTAGCGCGCGATCAAGACGTCCAGCCGATATTCGGTTGCCCAGAATTTTTCAGGAAGCGACTCTTTGGCCTTCGCCGCGTCGTAGAGGGCGCGCAAGTCGCCGCCCGCGCACAGCCCGCGCTCGCCCGCACCGTCGATCAGCACGGCGCCGACAGCTTCATCGCCAGCCCAGGCGCGAAGATACGCCATCATGGTGCTCGCCATGTCGAGCGTCAGCGCATTCAGAGCTTTCGGCCGGTTGAGGGTGAGGCGGCGCAGCGCGCCGAGTTCGCGAACCACAATGTCGCCGTCCTGGACGACCTTTTCGCCCGTCGTGTTCATCGTCCAACGAGGCTGCGCGCCACGATGAGGCGCATGATCTCGTTGGTGCCCTCGAGAATCTGGTGTACGCGCAGGTCGCGCACCAGTTTCTCGATGCCGAACTCGGCGAGATAGCCATATCCGCCGTGCAGCTGCAGCTCCTGATTGGCGATATCGAAGCAGGTGTCGGTGACGAACCGTTTGGCCATGGCGCAAAGCACCGTAGCGTTCGCGTCCTTGCGATCGAGGGCAGCGGCAGCGCGCCAGAGAAATGTGCGTGAGGCTTCCAGCCCGGTCGCCATATCGGCGAGGCGGAATTGTAGCGCTTGAAATTCGTCGAGTCGCTTGCCGAAGGCTTTTCGTTCTTTCATGTACGCGAGGGATTTTTCCAGCGCCGCTTGCGCCCCGCCGAGCGAGCAGGCCGCAATGTTCAGGCGGCCGCCATCGAGGCCCGCCATGGCGATCTTGAAGCCGGTGCCTTCTTCGCCGAGCCGATTTCCGACGGGGACGCGCACGTCCTCAAAGGTTACGGCGCGCGTCGGCTGCGCATTCCAGCCCATTTTGCGCTCGTTGGCGCCGAGCGAAATGTCTTTTGTGTCCCCCGTCACAATGAAACTCGATATTCCGCCTGGGCCTTCACCACCGGTTCGCGCCATCACCACGTAGAGATCGCTGGCACCGGCGCCCGAGATGAAAAGCTTTTGCCCGTTGAGAACATAATGGCCGCCGTTGCGCACAGCCCGCATCTTGAGCGCGGCTGCATCTGAACCGGAGCCGGGCTCGGTGAGACAATAACTGCCGCATAATTCCATCTTGCACAGTTGCGGCAGCCACTTTTGCCGTTGTTCCTCCGATCCGTACGCATCGATCATCCATGCAACCATGTTGTGGATCGACATGTAAGCCGCGACCCCGGGGCACCCGGTCGCCAGCGCCTCGAAGATCAGCGCCGCAGCAAGCCGCGACAGTCCCGATCCGCCCACGTCCTCGGCGACATAAATGCCCCCCATGCCAAGCTCGGCAGCCTTGCGCATTTCGGTGATGGGAAAGTGCCTGGCTTCGTCCCAGGCAATCGCGTTCGGCGCGAACACTTCGTCGGCGAAGCTGCGCGCCATATCGCGAAGAGCGACTTGATTGTCGTCGAGCGAGAATCGCTCTCGGGTGGCTGCTGACTGATCGAGCATGGAGGCTGTGCCCGGCCCAGTGAGTGACTTAAGCGACTCAAAAACTCTGCAAGCTCCTGTCGGCCCGGTACTTTACTGCTGTTGTGCGTGACGATGCTGGTGGCGCCTAGCAGGCGGCCAGTACGCGCCCCGAGGATATCCGGGGACAAAATAGGGGTTCACGTTGCAGAAGCCCCTATTGCCGGCCATGACGGCCGGCGCGCATTCGGCGGCCGAGGCGTATTCGCAATCCCAATCCACTTCGCCGGCGCCGAGGTTTGTGACCGCGCACCAGGGCGCATAGCCGTAGGTTGCGGCGCGACTTGGTGAAACACCGTGGTAGAGAATTACCGAGAGTGCCGCGATCGAAAGTGCTATTCGCATCATGATTTCCACCTTGGTTGCGATAAAGTTTAGTGCGTATAGGGTTTTTCGCAACCGCGCCATGCCGCACGGATCGCGATCTGGTTGGTATCGAGAACAAACTACGGTGCTACGCCGTGCGATGAATCCAGCATCGACGGGAACTTTGGGCGGCGGGTCGGCTTATATCGGCCCATAGTCGTATCGTCAGCCGTCGGCCGCATTGGCACGGGCAACCGTGCTTTGCCCGGTTGCCGTGTCGCGCGCCTGCCAGAAATTGTGCGCCACCATGCCGATGGCCATCGCCGCAATAAACACGATCACGTCCGGTGACAATGTCGCGAGGTTCTCGATGGCCGGCCCCGGACACAATCCGACCAACCCCCAGCCGACGCCGAACAGCACCGCGCCGGCGACCAGCGGGCGGTCGATAAAGGTCTGCTCCGGCCAATGGAATTGTGTGTCGAGGAGCGGCGCGCGCGTACGCAAGAGCGCATAGCCGGCCCCGGTTATGGCTAGCGCGGCCGCCATGACGACGGCAAGGCTTGGGTCCCAGGTGCCACTTGGAATACCGAAGACATCGAGGAAACCGAGGACCTTGCTCGGCTTGATCATACCGGAAATGAAAAGCCCCCAGCCGAAAATATATCCGCAGACGAGGCTCGCGAGCGTGCGCATGGGTTCAGCCTCCGAGCACGTGCCGCATCAAGGCGACGACGACGATCGCGGTCGCCATGAAAATCATGGTTGCCGCGATGGAGCGGATCGACAACCGCGCTATGCCGCATATGCCGTGCCCTGAGGTGCAGCCGTTACCGAGCCTGGTGCCGAAGCCGACCAGCAGTCCGGCGACCGCAATGGTGGCCATGCTCAAGGGGATTTGCGGCGCCGGCACCGTGTAGCCGAGCAGCATGGCCGAGAGCGGCGCCGCAATCAGGCCGACGATGAATGTCGCGCGCCAACGGCGATCGCGGTCCGCAGGATCGAGCAGGCCCGCGGTAATTCCGGTGATGCCGGCGATGCGGCCGTTGAGCAACATCAGGAGAACTGCGGAAAGCCCGATCAGTGCGCCGCCGATTGCCGCTGAAATGGGCGTGAAATTGGCCATGACTAGGACTCCCGTCATCAGGACGCGCTTGTCGCAACCGCGCGATAAGCTAAAGATTAGGCGGTCGATCTTCGCACCGCAACGAGGCGCCGGCATGGACTTTACCCTTTCGCCCAAGATCGAGGACTTGCGGGTGCGCACGCGCGCCTTTGTCGAGGAGCACGTGCTGCCGCTTGAGGCCGATCCGCACAATTTTTCCGATCACGAGAATATTCCGCACGATCGGCTCGAGCCGGTTCGACAGAAAGCCAAAAAGGCCGGCCTATGGGCGCCGCAGTCGCCCAAGGAATACGGCGGCATGGACTTGCCGGTTGTTGCC
>JASHVC010000209.1 GCA_030039655.1 Xanthobacteraceae bacterium
CGACTGCCCGCTAAAGAAAAGCCGGAGGGAAACATGCGACCTGCGATCACTGTATTTGCCGGCCTTGCCGCGGTTCTGGCGGTCACCGGAGCTCACGCCCAGGGCACTGTCAAAGTCGGCGTTGTCATGTCGTATTCGGGCCAATTTGCCGATCCCGGCGTTCAGATCGACAACGGCATCAAGCTTTATGTGAAGCAAAATGGTGACACCGTTGCCGGTAAGAAGATCGAAATTATCCGCAAGGACAGCGGCGGCATTGCGCCGGATGTCGCCAAGCGCCTGTCCCAGGAGGTGATTGTGCGCGACGGCGCCGACATCCTGGCGGGCTACGACCTCACGCCCAACGCGCTTGCTGGCGCCGATGTCTCCGCCCAAGCGAAGAAATTCATGGTCGACATGAATGCGGCGACCTCGGTTGTCATCACCAAGTCGCCCTACATGGTCCGCACCTCGTTCACGGTATGGGCGGTCAACCAAGTGCTCGGTGCTTGGGCTTACAGGAATGGCGTGCGCAAGGCCTACACGCTCGTCGCCGACTTCGGTCCCGGTCATGACGGCGAAGCCGCCTTCAGTAAGGGCTTCAAGGACGCCGGTGGCGAGATCATCGGCTCGGCGCGCTACCCGGTCGCCAACCTGGACTTCTCGGCGTTCATCCAGCGCGCCAAGGACCTCAATCCGGACGGCATCTACATCTGGGTGCCGGGCGGCCCCCAGCCTGCCGCGATCGGCAAGGCTATCGCCGAACTCGGTATCGACAAGAGTAAGGTCAAGGTCATGGGCCAAGGTGAACTGACCCAGGAGGACGCGCTGCGCAGCATGGGCGACGCCGGCCTCGGCCTGATCACGGCGTTCCACTACGATTACAATCACCAGTCGGACATGAACAAGAAGTTCGTCGCCGACTACAGTGCCGAGTTCAAGCGCAATCCCGACATGTTCTCGGTCGGCGGCTATGACGGCATGCACGCACTTTACGCCGCCCTGCAGAAGACCAGCGGCAACGCTGACGGCGAGGCGCTGATCGGCGCAATCAAGGGTATGCAGTGGGAAAGCCCACGCGGCCCAATGATGATCGACCCGGAGACTCGCGACGTGATCGAGTCCGTCTATATCCGCCGCGTCGAGAAGGTGGACGGCAAGCTCGTCAACGTCGAGTTCGACAAGGTCGACAACGTCAAGGATCCGTGGAAGCCGGGGCTTTAATAGGTACGAGCTTTGACGTCGCGATGATGATTGGCGGCCGAAGGGGGCGACCGCGATGATCACCTCGGCGGTGAGCGTTCTGTTCGACGGCTTTGCCTACGGCATGCTGCTGTTTCTGCTATCGGTCGGGCTGTCGGTCACGCTCGGCATGATGAATTTCGTCAATCTCGCGCACTGCACCTTTGCGATGATCGGCGGCTACGTCGCGGTGACGCTGATGAACCGCGCCGGCTGGCCGTTCCTGGCGACGCTGCCGATTGCCTTTATCGTCGCGGCAGCGATCAGCGTGGTGTTCGAGCGCACCATGTTCCGCCGGCTCTATCGCGCCACCGAGCTCGATCAGTGTCTGCTCACCATCGGGGTGGTGTTCGTATCGATCGCGGCGACCGCCTATATATTCAGTACCAGCCAGCAGCCGGTGTCGCTGCCCAATTACCTGCGCGGCTCAGTCAATATCGGTGCAATGACATTCGGCGTCTATCGCATCTTCCTCATCATCTTCGCACTCGTCATCAGTGCGGCGCTGATCGGGGCGCTGGAGTTCACGCGCTTCGGCGCCCAGATCCGCGCCGCGGTCGACAACCAGCGCATGGCCCGCGGGCTCGGCATCAATGTCGACGGCGCCTTCGCCATCGCCTTTGCGCTCGGCAGCGGGCTTGCCGGACTTGGCGGCGCGCTTGCCATCGACGTGGTCGGGCTCGACCCGTCTTTTGCTCTGGTGTACCTCGTCTACGTGCTGATCGTGGTCGCGGTCGGCGGGCTCGGCTCGATAGGGGGCACCTTTGCGGCCGCGATGCTGCTCGGCATTAGCGATATGGCCGGCAAGTATTATTTTCCGGCGATCGGCTCGTTTCTCATTTATCTGGTCATGATCAGCCTGCTGATGTGGCGGCCGTCCGGCATCTTCGGGAGACGCTAGACCGTGGCGGTATCCGCTCCCGCGCTCGCCAGCCCGCTGCAATATCTCGAGGCGCAAGCCCGCTGGCGCCCGATCGAGGTACTGTTCTGGCTCGCGACCCTGCTGCCGTTCGTGTTGACGCCGAGCTATTTGGTCTTGGCGAGTCAGATCGCGGTGACGGCGCTGTTCGCAATGTCGCTCGACCTGATCCTCGGCTACGCCGGCATCGTCTCGCTCGGCCACGCTGCGTTCTTCGGCTTCGGCGCTTATACGGCCGGACTGATCTCGAAATGGGGCTGGGGCGAGCCGCTGACCGGGCTGGTGCTGGCGGGCCTCGCCGCCGGCCTGCTCGGCTATCTCGTCAGCTTCATCATCGCGCGCTTCCGGCACCTTGCGCTGATCATGATCACGCTCGGCTTCGGCCTTTTGCTCGAGGAAGCCGCCAACAGCGCCAACTGGCTGACTGGTGGCGCCGACGGCCTGCAAGGTGTGCACATGTGGCCCTTGCTCAACACCTTCCACTTCGACCTTTACGGCTACACCGCTTACTGGTACGCGCTGATCGCGCTGTTTCTGTGCTTTCTGCTGTCGCGCCGGCTCATCAACTCGCCGTTTGGCCTGTCGCTGCGTGGCATCCGCGAGAACACCGTGCGCATGCGTGCCATCGGCGCCGAAAGCCGGCCCCATATTCGCACCATTTTCACCATCGCGGCGGTGATGGCCGGCGTTGCGGGCGCGGTCCTGACCCAGAGCACCGAGACCGTGTCGCTCGGCTCGCTCGATTTCCAGCGTTCCGCCGACATTCTGGTCATCCTCATTCTCGGCGGCACCGGCCGGCTCTACGGCGGCCTGATCGGCGCCGTGATCTATCTGATCGCGCGCGATCAATTCTCGGGCATCAATCCCCAATACTGGTATTTCCCGATCGGCATCCTGCTGATCCTGGTCGTGCTGTTTTTGCCCAACGGCATCCTCGGCGGGCTTTCCGAAATGGTGAACACTGAGCGGGGGCAGCGCTGGTTCGGCTGGCTCACCTCGTCGTCATGGCGGAGAAACACGCGGTGAGCGGGCCGGTCCTGGCAACGCAGGATCTGAACAAGAGCTTCGGGTCACTGGTGGTCGCTTCCGGCATCGAGATCGCGCTGCCGGCGGGCGTGCGTTATGCGCTGATCGGCCCGAACGGCGCCGGCAAGACGACGCTGATTAATATGGTGGCCGGTATGCTGCGCCCGGATTCCGGGCGCATCCTGCTTGGCACCGAAGACATCACGGGCTTGTCGCCCGAGCAACGGGTGCGGCTCGGCTTGGTCCGCACCTTCCAGATCAATTCGCTGTTCCCGCATCTGACCGCGCTCGAGTCGGTGACGCTCGCGGTTTGCGAGCGCCGCCGCGTTGCCCGCGTCTGGTGGCGGCGGCTCACCGCTTATCGGGACGAAGTGGACGAGGCCTACGATATTCTCAAGGCGCTGACGCTGGCACCCGTCTGCTATCGTCCGACACGCGAACTCGCTTACGGCCAGCAGCGCCTCCTGGAGATCGCGCTCGCCTTGGCGGCGCGGCCCAAGGTTCTGCTGCTCGACGAACCCGCCGCCGGCGTGCCCCGTGAAGAGAG
>JASHVC010000210.1 GCA_030039655.1 Xanthobacteraceae bacterium
TTAAGCGCCTCAGTGAGGTGACCGGCAAGCTCCTGGTAGCGCTTCGATTGCGGACTGTCCTTGACGAACGACAGCATCCACTGATGGGCGTTCGACAGATTGGCATAGCCACCGGTCGCGAACGCGCGAAGAAGGTTCAGCGTCGCCGCCGACTGCCGATAAGCTTCGACCTGCCGGCGCGGATCGGGCGTGCGCGCGTCGGCGGTGAAATCGGTGCCGTTGATGATGTCCCCGCGATAGACCGGAAGCTCCACGCCACCGCGCTTTTCGGTCGGCGAAGTGCGCGGCTTGGCGAACTGGCCGGCAATGCGGCCGACCTTCACAACCGGCGAAGCCGCCGCGTAGGTCAGCACCACCGCCATCTGCAAAAACAAGCGGAAAAAATCGCGGATGTTGTTGGCGCCGTGCTCGGCAAAGCTCTCGGCACAGTCACCGCCCTGCAGCAGGAAAGCTTCGCCGGCGGCAACCTGGGCCAGCGCCTGTTTCAGATTGCGGGCTTCGCCTGCAAAAACAAGCGGCGGAAAGGTGGCAAGCTGTGACTCGACCTCGCCCAGCGCCTTGGGGTCGGGGTAATCGGGCATCTGCATTCTCGGCTTCGAGCGCCAGGAATCCGGGCTCCATTTGACCGAGTTGGACCGCATGGACATGACGCAATCTCCAGTTCCGTCGACCTCGCGAGGACGGCTTCCCTCGCGTCCTAGGTGGCGGACAACGGCTGTGCCGGGTCTTATACAGTGCCGCTTTTCGCAGCGACAGTCCGACGGACGGCGCCGATTTTCCGCCTATTCGGCCGCGGCGCGGGTATAGGTCGCGGTTCTGGTGCGCATGGTCACCAGCTCTTCGGCAGCGGTCGGATGCAGCGCCATGGTGGCGTCAAAATCGGCTTTGGTGGCGCGCATCTTCACCGCAATCGCGGCGATCTGAGCCATCTCGGCGGCGGCTTCACCGACCACATGACAGCCCACCACGCAGTCGCTCAACCCGTCCACCACGAGTTTCAGCAGTACGGTCGTATCCCGGCGGGACAGCGTGGCCTTCAGCGGCCTGAACATCGCCCTGTAGATGTCGGTCTGGGCGAGCCGCTCCCGCGCTTCGGCTTCGGTAAGGCCGACCGTGCCCACTTCCGGCTCGCAAAAAACCGCCGTCGGCACATTGCTGTGATCGACCGCCGTCGGCCTGCTGCCGAACACCGTGTCGGCAAAGGCGTGCCCTTCGCGAATGGCAACCGGCGTGAGATTGATGCGATTGGTCACGTCGCCGACCGCGTAAACGTTCGGCGCGCTCGTGCGCGAGTACTCGTCGACCGCGACGCCGCCATTCTTGGCGATCGCGACTCCTGCGTGCTCCAGTCCGAGCTTGGCAACGTTTGGCACACGCCCGGTCGCGAACATGACGCAGTCCGCCGGAACGTGGTTGCCATTGCTGAGGTGGACAGACAGATGCCCGTTGCCACGCTCTACAGCTACAACCTTGCAGCCGGTGATAACCCTGACGCCGCGCTTCTCCATGTCCATGCGTACGTGGTGACGCACCTCGTCGTCGAAGCCGCGCAGGATATTTTCGCCCCGATACACAATCGTGACCTCAGAACCGAGGCCGGCGAAAATGGTGGCGAACTCCAACGCCACATAGCCACCGCCCTGGATCAACACGCGGGACGGCAGTTCTGGCAGATGAAACGCCTCGTTCGAGGAGATGACGTGCTCGATGCCGGGGATGGGATCACCGTAGCTTGGGGCGCCGCCCGTCGAGATCAAGATGTGGGCCGCACGCACGCGCTCGCCGCTCGCCAATTGCACCGTGTGAGCATCAACAAATGTTGCCCTAGTCTTGACGATCTTCACTCCGGCGCGGTCAAGGGTCGCGGTGTAGGCCGCCTCCAGCCGCGCGATCTCCTTGTCCTTGTTGGCGATCAGCGTCGGCCAATCGAAAGTCGCATGCGTGAGCGTCCAGCCGTAGCCGGCCGCATCCTCGAATTCGCCACGAAAACGGGCTGCATAGACTAGGAGCTTTTTCGGCACGCAGCCGCGGATCACGCACGTGCCGCCGACGCGGTACTCCTCCGCCACCATAACGCGGGCGCCGTGCTGAGCGGCAATGCGGGCGGCGCGGACGCCGCCCGACCCTCCCCCGATAACGAAAAGATCGACGTCGTATTCCGCCATATCAGATATCGTGACCGCGCCTTTTCATTTCTGCGCGCATTTTGGCGATGACGTCGTCGGAGAGCTTGTCGCCCCAGTCGCCAGCGTTGGCCATGCTGGCCTCAAGCGCCTTCGGCTCCTCGACAATGACCTTGCGGCCAGTCGGCGACTGATAGAACGTCAAAATATCCCTCAATTCCGGTTCGGTGAAATAGCTGGCATAGATGCGCGCGCTCGCATCCACCAATTCGTTGACCCGAGGTGCGTACTCCCTCTCCAGGTTGGCTGCGATTTCGTTGAGGTCCTTGGCATACATGAAATTGGTTTGCATGAATTGATTTTTTGCCTTCTGGATGACGCCGCGCACGAGTGGCTCGTACAGCTCCTTCGCACCCTTGAGCTCAACAATCTGCTTGGCGATCAAGATAGCGGCGGGCGATGGGCGCGCGGCTGGAACCTGCGCAAAGACAGGCTTGGCTACAGCCAGCAACGCAAGCGTGACAAACGCGGCCAGCACGTGGCGCGTAGACAGACGGGCGATCATAGACGCACTCCCTTTTGAGGCTTGAGATCAAGGCCGCT
>JASHVC010000211.1 GCA_030039655.1 Xanthobacteraceae bacterium
CGCTTCAATCCGAGCCATCAATACATCCACAAGAAGATCGTGAAGGGCGAGCTGAAAATCCAGCAGATGGACGTGCAGACCTATTTCTTCCGGCGCAAGAACATCAACGCCGCCGGCAACGCGCGCAGTTGGACCGACCATCTGCTCTGGCATCACGCCGCGCACACGATCGATCTGTTCCAGTACCAGGCCGGCGAGAACATTTCAGATTGCTACGCGGTGCAGGGGCCGATCCATCCGCAGCTCAACATCGCCATGGACATGGGCATCGTCGCCAAGACGCCATCCGGCGCGATGCTCACGTTGTCGCTGTCGTTCAACAACGACGGGCCGCTGGGCTCGTTTTTCCGCTACATCTGCGATAACGGAACCTTCAAGGCGTTCTACGACGACCTCTCCGACGGCAAGGACAACAAGATCGACGTGTCGAAGGTCGACGTGTCCATGGACGGCATCGAGCTGGAAGACCGCGAATTCATCGCTGCCATCAAGGAAAAGCGCGAGCCCAACGCCAGCCTGGAGCAACTGCTCCCCTGCATGCACGTGCTAGGCAAGTTGGAAAAAATTATCGATCCGCAGCGCAAGGCGCACGCGTAATCGCCCCGAGCCCACTCCCATCTGTCATCGTCCGCGAAAGCGGACGATCCAGTAACCGATGATGGTCGGATGTTTGGCGCGGCCGCGAGGGAGCCGCGTGCGCTGTGATTACTGGATGCCCGCCTTCGCGGGCATGACAAGAATCACTCCACAATCCCGATCAACTTCGCCAGCCGCTCCGGATCGGCGCGCAACGGATCGGAGTCGCCGTCGTAGACGATGTGGCCCTTGTCGAGGATCACGGTGCGCGGCGAGAAGTTCAGCGCCACGCGGCTGTTTTGCTCGACGAGAATGATCGAGAGCGCGCTTTCGGCACGGAGTTTCGCCAGGACGTCGGTAAGCGTCTCGACCAAGACCGGCGCCAGGCCTTCGGTCGGCTCGTCCATGAGGAGGACGGTGGGATTGGTGAGCAGCGCCCGTGCGATGGACAGCATCTGCTGCTCGCCGCCGGAGAGTTGATTGCCCATATTGTCGAGCCGCTCTTTGAGCCGAGGAAACAGCTCAAAGATGCGTGCTTGCGTCCACGGCCCAGGTCGTGCCGCCACTTCGAGATTCTCGCGCACCGACAGCGACGGAAAAATCTCGCGCTCCTGCGGCACGAAACCGATGCCGGCGAGGGCGCGGCGGAAGCTCGCCATGCCCTTGAGCGCTTTGCTGTCGAGCAGGATGTCGCCGGAGTGTAGCGTGGTATGGCCCATCACGGTGGAGAGCAGCGTGGTCTTACCGACGCCGTTGCGCCCGATCACGCTGATGCACTCGCCGGGCTTGAGCGTGAGATCGATGTCCTCGATCACCACGGTCTCGCCGTAGCCAGCGGAGACGTGGCGCATTTCGAGCGCGCTAGGCATGACCGGCCTGACCGAGATAGACCTCGCGGACCTGCGGATTCGCCTCGATCTCGCGCGGCGTGCCTTCGGCGAAAATCGCGCCGCTCACCATCACGGTGACGCGTTTGGCGAAGCGGAAAACCACATCCATGTCGTGCTCGATGATGAGCACGGCAATTTGCGCGGGCAGCCGCTCCACGGCGTCGAGGATGATGTGGCTTTCAGCGCTCGGTACGCCGGCCGCCGGTTCATCGAGCAACAACACTTCGGGTTTGAGTCCGATGGTGATCGCCAGTTCCACCAGCCGCTGGCGGCCGTAGGGCAATTCGGAAACGCGATGGCGCGCCACGTCCGCGAGCCGCAGCGTCTGCAGCAGCTCCATCGAGTCGTCGATCACGTCGGTGCGCCGGCCGGCTGGATAAATCATCGATCCGGCGGCGCCGGCGCGCTCGGTGACCGCCATGCAGACATTTTCCAGAACCGACAGGCCGCGAAACAGGCGGTTGATCTGAAACGTCCGGGCGATACCGAGTTTGACGCGCTCGGCTTGGCTGGTGGCGGTGATGTCGCGCCCGCCCAGCAACACCCGGCCTTGCGAAGGCGCGATCACGCCGGTTAGCAGATTGATGAAAGTCGTCTTGCCAGCGCCGTTGGGGCCGATTAGCGCGTGGCGGGCGCCGGCGTCGAGCTTGAAGCTGATATTCTGCACGGCCTTGAGGGCGCCGAATTGGCGGCTCAGCGCCTGGGTCTCGAGGCGGGTTTCGCTCATGACGCGGCGCGTCTCGCCTCGTGGCGGCGCCACAGCGTTTCGCCGAGACCCAGGATTCCGTTGCGCGCAAACAGTGCGATCAGCACCAGCAGCAGCCCGAGGCCGAGCTGCCAAGCGGTCGGGTAGACCTGCGCCAGAAAGTGCTCCAGCACCAGATAAACGATAGCGCCGATGAAGGCGCCATAGAGCCGGCCGTAACCGCCGAGAATAAGAACGATCAGCACGGTGGCGGACCGATCGAGACTGAGGGTGGCGAGATTGACGTAGTCGTTGGTCTGTGCCGACAGCGCGCCGGCGACGCCGGCGAGCGCCGCCGACAGGGTGTAACAGATGATGAGCCGAAGCCGCACCGGGGAGCCGATGGCGTGCATGCGCAGGATATTTTCGCGGATGCCGGTGAGGCTTTGGCCGAACGGCGAATAGACCAGCGTGCGCACGAACGCGAAGCAGACCAGCAGGACGCCGAGCGTGTAGAGATATTGTGTGTTGGCGAACAGCGGGTTGAACTCGAACAGGCCAAACACAGGCGCGATGGTGAAATTCAGGCCGTCGAAGCCGCCCGTAATGCCGCGCGCCATGTTGGCGCCTTGTTCCAGTAGGGCCGTGACGCAAAGCGTCAGCATCAACAGCGTAAGTCCCTTGGTGCGCAACAGGACGAGGCCCGAAGCGAAGCCGATCACGGCGGCCGCGAGAGCCGCAAACACCAAGCCCCCGATCGGTTCGGTCCAGATGCCGTAATAGGCCAGCATCCCGACCGTATAGGCGCCAGTGCCGAAGAAGGCGGCGTGACCAAGTGTGATGATGCCCGCATAACCGAGCGCGAGATCGAGCGACAGTGCGAACAGCACCGTGATCAAAAGCTCGCT
>JASHVC010000212.1 GCA_030039655.1 Xanthobacteraceae bacterium
GTGGAGTGTTAGTCCAAACCCTCGCAGATGCGGATGTCGCGCACGGCGCCGTCGCCGAGCGCTTTCAGCGCTTCCTGGTAGCCGGGACTGTTATAGGCGGCGATCGCTTTTTCGACGCTGGGAAATTCGGAGATCACGATGCGCTCCTTTTGCCCGGCTTCGAAGGTGGCCGACGCGGTGCCGCGCACGATATAGCGGCAGCCGAACGGTGCAGTCGCCTTCGGCGCCATCTCCGCATAGGCGGCAAGCTTTTTTGGATCGGAAATCGAGCGGTAGCAGGTCACCCAGTAGCCTTTGGGCATCGCAATTCTCCTGAAAGGGCGCGGATGAAGGTGGCGCCGCGAGTGTAGCGCCGCGAGCGCCCGCGCGGCAAATCGCCGGCGACGCCTCGACATTCCGGCCCTCGAGAGTAACATCGGTTGCGCGCACGCGCTGCAGCGCGCGGACAAAGAACGGAGACCGCGATGTCTTTTTGGAGCGCGCTGTTCGGCCGGCGTGCGGAACGCGGCGGCCCCGGTACCGCGAAGGTCTCGGACCCGGTCGAATACAAGGGCTTCACCATTCGCGCGGCGCCGTACAAAAACAACGGCGCGTATCAGACCGCAGGCATCATCGCGTGCGAGCGCGACGGCGTGCGCAAGGAGCACCGCTTCATCCGTGCCGATTCGTACGCTTCATACGACGACGCCGTCACCTTCACGCTCAACAAGGCGCGGCAGATCATCGATCTGCAGGGTGAGCGGATGTTTGAGGAAAACAAAGCGTCCTCATCCTGAGGTGCGCGCCGAAGGCGCGCCTCGAAGGATGCAGCTCAAGCGATCGGGCCTCGCCCTTCGAGGGCCGCTTCGCGGCCGCCTCAGGGTGAGGATAATTTGCTACGCCAGCCCTTCAACAATGCGCAGGTCGCGCTGCACGGCATTGCCGAGCACCTTGAGGGCGGCCTGATAGCCGGGGCTGTCATGAGCAGCGGCGGCCTTCTCGACGCTGTCGAACTCGATGATGACCACGCGTTGCGTCAGCCCCTTCTCGTAGGCCTTGGCGGCGGTGCCGCGGGCGAGGAAGCGGCCACCGCCGGCGGAAATCGCCGGGCCCGCGAGCTTGGCGTATTCGGCAAGCGCATCCGGATTGGACACCGAAAAGTAAGTCGCGACCCAATAAGCCTTGGCCATCTTGGCCTCCCTAATTGCTGTGGATGTTGGAGCAAGATCTGGAGAGGTACCGTTTTCCGAAAAGATCATGCTCCGGTAAAGACCGAATTGTTGGCATGTTGGCAGCAGCCGCGCAATGCGCAACGCGGAAATGCGCTTGTACAGGTCAGCGATGAAGAGAAGACCGCTAGGCCGCGTCGACGTCGTCGCCGACTTCAATCCCGTGCTTGAGGCGCTTGATCATCTTGCGCAGCGAGGCCATCTCGGTCTCGATCTGGACAATACGTTCCATCAGTTCTTCGGTGCCGGGCGGACCGATGCGCTCGGCATCGGGGAACGACAGTCCGATTTCATCGCCGCGCCGCCACTGCACCTGCGCGCGCAGCGTTTTGTTCCGTTGCGGAATATGGAGTTCGACCGTGTCCGGCACGGTTACGTTTTCGGAGAAAATGATGCGCGCGCCTAAATCGGAAATGTCGCGGATCAGGCAATCGAGCGCGCCCCGGCGTTTGTCGAAATAGACGCAGCCGCGCAAAAAGCTTTTCTGCCGCGGCACTCGTCGCCGCTCGACCATTTCCATAGTATTTGCTCAGGTTCGCCAGGTAATTCTGGCAAAATATTAGGCACAAGCGGTTTAATACCGCCTTACCCGCGGAACCGACTCGCGATCTTGCCGCATGCGTGGGCATTCGCCCGCGCGCGGCAATCGACAGTTGACTCTCAGTGATACTCGACCGGCGTTACCAGACCGAAAACCATCGGCCGACGTCATAGACGATCGCGCCAAGCATGCACGCCGCCAAACCGCCGAGCACGGGTCCGAACACGATCGCCATATTGAGGCGGCCGATCATGCGCCGGTCGAAGATATGTACCTTATGAAGGATATGGGCCATGGCCGCTGTCCCGGAGCCATCACTGGCTGTTGTCCCTGCTGCCCCTCGATTTCCCTCTGCCCCTCAATCCTTTCCCCAAACCAAGTAACGAACTATTCAGACTTTCGGCATGATGCCCCCCGGCAGGGCAGGTTTGCAAGGGCCGCGTGGCTTGGCTCCTCGGCCGGCGCCCGAACGGCAGTCGCACCGGCTGCCGGTTTCGGCTAAAATCCCAGTCGCGGGAATGGGATAAAAGTAACCATCCGCCGGGCCGGGTGGCCAGAATAACCCCGCAGGTGCCGTACGAGGAGACGTCAATGCAAGTCTTTAACCTGACGCACGAGGCTGAGTTCAATCCGCACAAACACGTGGAAAAGATCCTCGGTGAGGTCGCGGGGGGCGATGTCACGGTCGCCTGCTGGGAGCCGGGCCAGATCAGCCCGTACCACTGCCATCCGCACGCCACCGAAATCTACTTCTGCCTCGAAGGCGGCGGCACCATGCGCACGCCTGACCGTATCGTCTCCGTCGTACCCGGGGCATTTGTCGTCCATCCGCCCGGCGAAGTGCACGAATACTCAAACGGGCCCGAACGTACTCTCCTGTTCCGCGTCCGCTATGGCAGCAACATGGCGGCGCGGCACTTGCAATGGCGTGGCAATGTGGACTGGACCCAGAGCGCGCAGGACGCCGAATATTACCGGCTCAATCCGCCGACGCGCGTACCCGAGGAAGTGCCCGCGTAAAACGCTCCGTCGTATCGGGTGGCCGATGGTCCTCGGGCGTGCCGTTGCGCGCGCGCTCGCGCCGGAATTGCCATGCACCTGCATCGAAACAGGGGTTAGGGAGGAAAAATGTTCACGAAACCACATTGTCCAGTCATCGCCATCGAGGAGCATTATTGGGACGAGGAACTGTCCAAGACTTACACGGGCAGCGAAGCCGGCCGGCCGGGCGAGCAGAGTAAGCGCCTGCACGATTTCACCGGCATCCGCATCAAGGAGATGGATGACGTCGGCATCGACGTGCAGGTGATTTCGCACGGCGCGCCATCGACGCAGAAACTGCCGGCGGAAACCGCGGCCGCGCTCACGACCCGCGTCAACGATCGCCTGCACGCCGCCATCGCCGGCCATCCGCAACGCTTCGCCGCCTTCGCGGCGCTCCCGACAGCGGTGCCGGACGCCGCCGCCGACGAGCTCGAGCGCACCGCCCGGGAGCTCGGCTTCAAGGGCGCCATGCTGCACGGGCTCGCCAACGGCGTTTTCCTCGACGACAAACGCTTCTGGCCGGTCTACGCGCGCGCCGAAAAGCTCGACCTGCCGGTTTATCTGCACCCGTCGCAGCCACATCCTGACGTACAGCGCGTCTACTACGCTGATTACATCAAGGACTTTCCCATGGTGGCGCGGCCGGCCTGGGGCTACACCGTGGAGACGGCCACGCTCGCCATCCGCCTCGTGCTCTCCGGCGTCTTTGAAAAATATCCGAAGCTGAAAATCATCCTCGGCCATCTCGGCGAGACGCTGCCGTTTCTGGTCTGGCGCATCGACCAGGCGCTCAAGCGTCCGGGACAGAAGTCGCTCAGCTTCCGCGACATTTTCTGCAACAACTTCTACATCACCACGAGCGGCAACTTTTCCAATCCGGCGCTGCTCTGCTGCGTGATGGAGATGAGTGTCGATCACATCCTGTTCGCCGTCGACTGGCCCTTTGTGATGAACCCGCCGTCCATCGAGTGGATGCACACCGTGCCGCTCTCCGACGCCGACAAGGAGAAAATCCTCTCCGGGAACGCCAAGCGGCTGTTGAAGATGTGAGCGCCTTTTGTCACTTGCCGTCAGCATTCAACGAAACTGACCTTCCCATTGCCATGATCGTCCGCTAGCGTCGCAGGTGAGCTGCCGGAACGGGAGTGCCGAATCCCAATTGCGCGAAGCGGCAGCGGGCGTGCCGTCGGCAGGCATTATCACTTTCGACAGACCTTGTTTTTTGGTCCGGAGCCGTGACCGCGTGCTCGTCGGCGCGTGGGTTTTGTTTTGCATGCTTGAAGATTTGCACAATCATCTCGGAGGGAAACCACAATGAAGCGACTTCTCACGCCAGCTCTGACGCTGTTTGCCGG
>JASHVC010000213.1 GCA_030039655.1 Xanthobacteraceae bacterium
CGTCTTTCCGGTCGCTTGCTCCAGCGCCGCCGCGACCATGCGGCCGACAAGGTCGGACGGCCCGCCGGGCGTGTTGGCGACGACGAATTTCACCGGACGATCGGGATAGTCAGCGAAGGCCGGACGCACGCGTAACAGCGCTGGCGCCGCAATACCGGCCGCAAGCACGGCGGCGCCCTTGACGATGCCGCGGCGCGTGGTTGCCGATCGTGCAGTGAATTTGCTCATTCTGCTCCCCTTGGTCACGCGATGTTCATTCATCACGACGTTATGTCAAACTGACAGCTCGTCGGTTCACAACACGAGTGCCGGCGCGACGCTTCCACCGCAAGTTTATCCGAAATCTCCAGGTGCGAACCTAGATGACTCGTTGTCGCGCAAACGTTAGAGTTTTCCCGCACGCGCGCGACCGACGCCGGAGGGTCGACGCGATAACTCGCAGGAGAGGCGTTTATGACTGTCATGACCGCAAGCCCGCCGGTCGGCGCGATTTCCCTCGAACACGTGATTCCTCCGAAAGAATACCTCGGCCTGGAGCTGAAGAAGGGCCAGGTGATGCGCATCGTCGACATGGAGGGCAAGCAGGTCCCCGATGTCGTCTGCTTCAATCTCCACGACCCTTCCGAAAAATTGTCCTGCAACAACTCGCGGCTGATCCAGAAACGCTGGATCTTCACCACCGGCCACGTCCTCTACTCCGACGAGGGCAACATCATGCTGACCATCGTCGGCGATACGGTCGGCATTCATCACGCGTCCGGCGGCTGCTGCAACGAACCAGCCAACTTCCGCCGTTACGGCGTGCCCGGCACGCGCAATTGCCGGGAGAATCTGACGCTTGCGGCAGCGCCCCTGGGTATCACGCAAAAAGACATTCCGGGCGCCTTTTGTCCGTTCATGAAGGTCCTCCAATACTCGGACGGCCGCTACGAGATCGAGGAGCCGACCTCGAAGCCCGGTGATTACATCGACCTGCGCGCCGACATGGATCTGTTCGTCGCCATCTCGAACTGTCCGCAGGACAAGAATCCATGCAACGGCTTCAATCCGACGCCACTGAAGATCGTGGTCTACAAACCGGCGTAGGGCGGCGCGTCCGCGCTCGGCGCCCATCATGTGTCAGTCCGAGTTGATCCATCTCGCCGCGGACCTGTCGTTCTTTCACACCGACTATCTTTGGAAGATGCCCGGATCGTGGTCCGGGTATCCCTACTATGCGCGCCCCGATTTCTACGAGGACATCGCCCGCATCGCGTCGCGCGGCGTGATGGACCTGCTGTTCTTCGGCGACTCGGCGGGTATCTCCGAGGATTATGGCGGCAATCATCACGCGGTAATCCGCTACGGCGTGAAATGGCCGTGGCACGACATGATGCCGATGATCCCCTGCATGGCGCGCGCCGCTTCGGGTGTTGGCTTCGGCATCACCATGTCGACCACGTATCATCATCCCTTCTACGTGGCACGCTTGTTCAACGCCCTCGATCACGTGACCGAGGGCCGGATCGCCTGGAACGCCGTGACTTCCCGCTCCAAAAACGAGGCGGCAAACTGGGGCTACGACAAGCTGATCGAGCACGACGCCCGCTATGAGCAGGCGCAGGAGCATCTGCACGTGGTGCGGGCGCTATGGGACAGCGTCGAAGATGGCGCCGTCGTCTTCGATCGCGAAACCGGAGTATTCGGCGACCCGGAGAAGGTTCACGTGCTGAATTTCCGCGGACGCTATTACAACGTGCGTGGGCCGCTTCCTTCGCTGCGCTCGCCGCAAGGGCGCCCGGTGATCATTCAGGCCGGCCAGTCGGGGCCGGGCTTGGACCTCGCGGCGACTTATGCCGACATGCAATTCAGCACGCGGCGGACGATTCCGAGCATGAAGGAGCATCGCGCGAGGCTCGACGCTAAGCTTGCGCAGTTCGGGCGTTCGCCGCGCGACTGCGGAATCCTGTGGTCGGTGCGGATCCAAGTCGCGGAGTCCGAGCGCCAGGCGCTGGAAAAAGAGCGGCAGTACCTGGATTCGATTCCACCCGAAGCCGGCCTCATCGAGCTGTCGTCCATGTATGGTTTGGACTTTTCGCGCGTGCACCGCGAGACGCGCCTTGCCGACCTGGCCGAAGAGGTGAAGGCGCAGAATACTCACCTGGGCAGCTTCGAAGAGATCCTGAAAACGACCGATCCGGACCTGACGGTCGGAGAGTTCGGCCGCAAGTACATGACCGAACGGATTCTCGTGGCCGCGGGCACGCCCAAAATGATCGCCGATCGCCTGGAGCAATTGCACTTCGAAACCGGCGCCAACGGTGGCTTCATGCTCGCGCGCGGTTTTTCGGCTCCGGGCAATTTGCAGGAGTTTGTTGATCTGGTGGTGCCCGAGCTGCAACGCCGCGGCCTCGTCAAGAAGAAATATTCCGGCGCGACACTGCGCGATAATTTGTTGAACTAGAGGCGTAAATTAAGATCAAGTCGAAGCATAACCGCTCGTGCCCGCGAAAGCGGGGACCCAGCGTTTCGAAATCGGTGCAAGCGGTTCTGGATTCCCGCTTGTGCGGGAATGAGCGGAATAGGCTCTAGGCCGACCTAATTTCCTTTCAAAAACCAGCTCCGGTCGCTCGCGGCCAGATCGCCGATCCTGGCCAGCTCGATGTCGGACGGCGGATATGACGCCACGATCTGCGGATCGAGCGCATAATGCCCTTGCTTGGGAAACACCGTCGTGACCCGCGCACCCCATGTTTGCTTCACGGAGGTGAGAATGCGCAATTTGTCGTCGATGAGCACGTAGTGCGCGGCCGGATAAAGGCGCTCCACGTCGGCGAGTTCGCGCTCTTTGTGAATATAGATAAGGACGCGGCCGCCTACTGCGCGCCACAGCCCGGAGCGATCAACCTTGCGCGGTTGGAATACGGCATCGCCGTCGGAAAGAACGACGGCGGGGCCCCATTGCTGCACGTGCTTTACGACTTCCAGGGCGCCAGAATAGAGCCGGTCGGCAAATGGATAGTCGACCAGCCAGCTCGACATCAGCAGCAACTTCGGACAGTGCATCGCCTCGAGCCGATATCGCTCCAGCGCGCCCAGATAATCCGTGTAGCCGAGCTCGTCGACCAGCGCGCGCAGGATTTCCCAGTACCTGTCGCGCGCCGCAACGCCGTAGTTTTGCGCCAAGTGCTCGCTCAGCTCGTCCTGCACGCTGTCATTGTCGAGCAACGTGTTGTCGACGTCGAACAGAAACACGATATCGTGCATCCGAGCCCCGCATGCAGAGCAGTCCGGCCGGCGACCGACCAGCTCCCGTCATTCCGCCGCGATGGAACTGGGCGCGTTCGGCATTTGGACGACCACGGTATCGAAATCCGTCAACGGCGGGGCATCGATGACCCGCTGCTCGGGAAATTGCTCGGACGGCTCGTACCACGGCTGCCGCTCATTCACGCCACGCTCGACCGACTGCGCAATCAATGCGCCGATCTCTTCGCCCTGCAGCGGCACCAGTTTCCTCTCGGAATCGTACTTGTAGAGCTGCGGGCAGAAATAAAGCGCGTGAATGCGCGGATTATAGCCATCCACCACCAGATAGTGCTGGGTGTGCATCAGCATGTCGTATTTTTTGACGACCTTGCGCTCCTGCGTGGCGCCGGCAACGCGAAGTTTTGAAGGCGTCGGACCCGTAATCGTGCCCGCCTCCAGAACGACAATCCAGTCATTACTCGTGGCATTGTCGGGATGAATCGGGACGAAGTTACTCGGTAGTTTTTTACGGAACACACTCATTTGAAGCCACCCTTACTCTTACGTTGGATCTCCTAGGATCAACAAAAGAATAGCAAGCCGGGCACCGCGGTCAATCAGCCGGCATGGGCATTTATACGTGCGGGATCGCCAAAAGGCTGTAGTTCCAATGTGTTGCCTAAGTCCCCTGCAGCGCGTTATATCCGCCGCACCGCCGCTTCGGAGGCGCGCCGGCGGTCCAAAAGGCCCTTCATGGAGCGGATTCTCATCACCGGCGCGGCCGGCCAAATCGGCAAAGCCCTGCGGCAGGGCTTGCGCGGTTCCTATCCGCTCATTCGTCTACTCGACGTCGGGCCACTCGGCACCGCCGAGAAGGGAGAAGAGGTCCTCACGGCCGACATCCGTGACGCGGCGGCAATGGAGAAAGCGACCGCCGGCATCGATTGCGTCGTGCATCTCGCCGGCCAGGCCATCGAGGCCGAATGGGAGAAGGTTCTGCCGCTCAATATCGAGGGCTGTTACAACGTTTTCGAGGCGGCGCGCCGCAACGGTGTCAAGCGCATCGTGTTCGCCAGCTCCAATCACGCCATTGGGTTTCACCGGCGCGAGCGCTTCATCGACAATGCGGTGCTGCCGCGGCCGGACACGCGTTACGGTGTTTCCAAAGTGTTTGGCGAGGCGCTGGGCCGGCTTTACGCCGACAAGTACGGCATGAGCGTCGCTTGCATGCGCATCGGCAGCTTCGTCACGCCCGACCGGCCCACCGAGGCGCGCCAGTTGCTGACCTGGATCAGTCACCGCGACATGGTGCAGCTCGTGCGGCGCTGCATCGATCATCCAAGCTATCATTTCGTGGTCGTCTACGGTGTCTCCAACAATCTGCGCAGCCGCTGGGATAACACCAACGCGAAGTTTCTGGGTTATCGGCCCGAAGACGATTCAGAGAAGTTCGCCGCGGAGATTCTGGCGCAGGGTAAGAAAGAAAACGAAATCGCGGCGCAGTTTCACGGCGGCTTCTATACGCCGATGGAATTCGCCGGCGACCCTTCAGCCATCGATTGAGCGAGCAGCGCCCCTTGGCAAAAGAGAAGCAGGACAAGAAACACAAGCACGGCTTGGCGCGCGGCCTGACCAATTATGGCGACGCCGATTTTTCGCTCTACCTGCGCCGATCCTTTGCCAAGTCGATGGGGTACTCCGCCGAAATGCTGTCGCGGCCGATTGTCGGCATCGGCCAGTCGGCGAGCGGCTTCAACAATTGCCATCGGCATTTTCCGGAGCTGGTCGAGGCGGTCAAACGCGGCGTCGTTGCCGCGGGCGGGCTGCCGCTCGACTTTCCCACCATCTCGCTCGGTGAGGTGTTTCTGGCCCCCACCAGCATGATGTTCCGCAACCTGATGGCCATGGACGCGGAGGAAATGATCCGCGCCCAGCCGATGGACGCGGTGGTGCTGATCGGCGCCTGCGACAAGACCGTCCCGGCGTTGCTGATGGGCGCGACCTCGGCCGACCTGCCGGCCATCCAGCTCATCGGCGGACCGATGCTGCCCATGGCTCATCACGGCGAGCGGCTCGGCGCCTGCACTGATTGCCGACGCTTTTGGGCCAAATACCGCGCGGGCGAAATTTCGCAGCCGGAGATCGAGGACATTGAAGGCAACCTTGCCACCACCACCGGCAGCTGCGCGGTCATGGGCACGGCGAGCACCATGGCGTCCATTGCCGAGGCGCTGGGCATGACGCTGCCGGGCACCGCGGCGATTCCGGCGGTCCATTCCGACCGGCTGCGCGCGGCCGAGGCGAGCGGCCGCCGCGCCGTGGAGATGATCGGTACCGAGTTGCGGCCGAGCCGCATCATCACGGAAAAGTCGGTCGAGAACGCACTGCGCGTACTGCTCGCCATCGGCGGCTCGACGAACGGCCTGATCCACCTTACCGCCATCGCCGGCCGCGCCGGCGTAGAGGTGTCGCTTAAGCGTCTCAACATGCTTTCCGACGAAACGCCTATCCTGGTCGACCTCAAGCCGACCGGCCCGCATTACATGTCGGACTTGTTTTCGGCCGGCGGCATCGGCGCTGTGTTACGTGAGCTAAAACCGCTGCTGCATCTCGACTGCCTGACAGTAACCGGCGAGACGCTGGGCGAGCGGCTGTCGCAGGCTGCGCCCTGGGTCGATCGCGATATCGTGCGGCCGATCGGCGAGCCATACCAGAAGCAAGGCGGGCTTGCGGCGTTGTTCGGCTCGCTGGCGCCGAACGGCGCGATCATCAAACGCTCCGCCGCCGACCCCCGGCTGTTCGAGCGTGAAGGCCGCGCCGTCGTGTTCTCCTCCCTCGACGATCTCGCCACACGCATCGATACACCCGATCTCGACGTGACCGCCGACGATTTTCTGGTGCTTCAGAACGCCGGACCGAAAAGCGGCTACGCCATGCCCGAGGCCGGCTATTTGCCAATCCCCTCAAAACTTGCGCGCGCGGGCGTCAAGGACATGGTGCGCATTTCCGATGCGCGCATGAGCGGCACTGCCTACGGCACCATCGTGCTGCACGTGTCGCCGGAAGCGGCCATCGGCGGCCCGCTGGCACTGCTGAAGAATGGCGATCGCATCAAGCTGTCGGTGTCCCAGCGCCGCCTCGATCTGCTCGTGAGCGACGCCGAACTCGCCAAACGCCGCGAAGCGCACCGTCCCTTTGCGGCGATGCCGGACCGCGGCTACGCACGGCTCTATATGGAGAGCGTGCTGCAGGCCGAAGCCGGCTGCGATTTCGACTTCTTGCGAAAGGCCTGAACGCACGCAAAGCTTTCGTCCAAGGGGCTTTCCTTTTGCGGAACGAAGGGTCGGTAAAAAAAGCCCCGGCGGGGAACCGGGGCTTTAGTGCAGTTGGAGGTTTGAAATCCCTTACGCGGACATCAAACAAACCATTTTCTTTTCGGATTTGATGCACAGTCAATACCCAGCTACCAATTGGCCCAGACTGACGTCGATGCGATTATTTTTGTTGTCGCGAACGTGACTGGCGAAGTTCTGCTCGCGTCACCGCACCTTGTGAGAGTCAATTCAAAAAGAGTCCTCCGCCACTAATCATTAGTTTTCAGATGGATGGATCACAAATACTTCGCGAAAGCGTTCGCGCAAACTCAATGCAAGTTCGCGTCCTGATCCGGCTTTGAACCACAATCATCAAGCCTGGGGACATCCTGTGGATAACTCGGGGTAGTATTGGGGTGTTGCATTTAGGTCATAGGCTCACAGCGTCCGGTTGCATAATTTGTTCGAGTGATCGGCCTCAAAAGTTTGGCCGTGTAGCGTCTGTTGTGTCGAGGATGTCGTGTTGCGGACAAGTAGAGCACGTAAGAGTCTTGTTTTGCCTGCGTTTTTTGCCTTTGCCGTGCTCGCGCTAGGGGCGTCGGGCAGACCAGCGCAAGCGCGAGAATCCACCTTCCGGATCATACTCAACGCTATCCGAGGTCAGAGCGCCATTCAGGGCGTTCACGGCCGGATTTATCATCCCCAGCAAGCCGCTCATCGCACGGGGCGACCGTTTGGTTTCTCGGCCGGCGCCAAGCCTGGGCAAGGCTTCGGTCGCTTCGACGCGGACGGTGATCTTTCCATTCTGACAGAGTCACCGGGACCTCCTCCGCCCGCATCTGCGCCGATTCTAACTTCGGTCCTGTTAGCGTCGGACACTGCAGGAACCGCTTCTCCTCAATCGAAGGAACGATCTACGCCGTCGACCGCGAGATCAGCCACAGCGGGCATCGTGGGCGTGACATGGGTAATTCGAGGTCATCAGTCCTGGAGTTAAACCGAGTGCCGCAGGGCAGGGTGACGATCACTTACTCATCCAATCGCGAAGCCCCGAACAGGGCGGGAAGTGAGATGTCTTAGCGTTCATGCGCCTTTCGGCGAGGGTCCAAAAACTTACTTACGGTGCTCGAGCGAAGCAAAATGAGCACGACAACATGGGGGAGTCTGTTATGCAGTCGCGTATAAAGCGGAGTTCGATAGTACAAACTGTCATTGGCGTCTCTCTGACAGCAGCGCTTTTGGGTACCCAGGCGCGCGCAGCAGATATGCCGCTGAAGGCTCCTCCACCCTCCGTGCCCGTCTATTCCTGGACCGGATGCTATGTGGGTGCCGGCGTGGGCTACGGGATGTTGAGCGACGACCATTACTTCGAGGCAGGGCCACCTGTAACAACTAGTTTCGATCAACTCACTGCGACCCAGAGCGGCAGTGGACGCGGATGGCTCGGCCGGTTCGGTGGCGGGTGCGACTATCAAACTCCACTGTTCAACAATCGGCTCGTCATTGGCGTCTTCGCCGATTATGACACGAAAAATCTGTCGGGCACCTGGAGCGATTCCGCGGGTTTCGTGGGCAATGAGACAGAAACCGAGAGCTGGGCCGTCGGTCCGCGGCTTGGTTTCCTGTTGACACCAGGCACCTTGGCGTATGCCGATGGTGGCTATACGCAGGCGAATTTCGGTTCGGTCGGTCTGATGACAGGCACGGTGCCGAATATCGCGCTGCCCTTCACCATGGTCGCCCAGACCTATAGCGGCTGGTTCGTCGGCGGTGGCTCGGAAACGTCGCTTTCAAACTGGTTTAGCGGACTGCCTTCCGGTCTGTATTTGCGAACCGAGTATCGCTACTCGGGTTTCAACGCGCAGGATGTGCCCATCATCTTCAATCCGACGGGTGCGCTAACGGGAGCCTACGAGCACTTCAACAGATACGAGCAGTCGGTCACGACATCGCTGGTATGGCGCTTCAACTGGTGGGGGCACTGAGGACCGCTACAGCGGGATCGCCAGCGTGACATTGGTAATCCGAGGTCATCAATCTCGAATTAAACCGAGTGTCGAGAAGCAAGGTGCAAATTGCTTGCTCACCCAACCATGATGCCACGAGCAGGACTTGTTTCTTCACACGATGGTGGTTCGCTTCGAAATCCAAATGACCACGGCAACATGGGGGAGTCTGTTATGCAGTCGCGTGTTAAGCAGAGTTTGAAAGTACAAATAGTTATTGGAATCTCTCTGGCAGCAGCGCTTTCGGGCGGTCCCGCGCGTGCAGCGGACATGCCCTTGAAGGCACCACCACCTCCTCCAGCGGCCTGTCCGGGTGGTGACATCGTAAAGGCGAACAACCAAGTGAGCCTCGATTTCACAGAAACCAGTTTCTGGTATGGGCCGGAGATTACGAGCCCCGTCCCCCCGGGCTTCTTCTCCGCTCCGAACGGCCTAGATGCTGAAACCGCATATTTGCCAGGCTTGCAGGTTGCCGGCTCGGCCATGGGGAACATTGGCTCCATCTGCAATCTCTATATCAGAGCTTCGTTTTCCTACATGGAGGGCAATACCTCGTATTTTCAGTATGGTGGCCCCTCGTTCACCAACCACTCAACGGTCGAGGACTGGGACGTTCGGCTCGGCAAGGGCTTCAACGTTGGACCAAACTGGATGATGACTCCCTATTTCGGAGCGGGCACCAACTGGTGGAATAGATTGCTCTCCAATCCGGGTGGCTACGACGAAATTTACAAACATGCCTATGCCGGAGCTGGCGTATTACTGCAGGTCTCGCCTGGTCCTGGCTGGGTCTTGTCGGTTGATGGCTTGGTGGGAAGCACGTTTAGCGCAAGCTTGACAAGCTCGCTGACCTCAGGAGGGGCGACCGGCATCTGCGTCTGCACATTTCCGTTAGGGAATGCACTCACCTATATGGCTGGAGGTTCCGTCGATTATGCAATAACCGAGCACCTGCACGCGAATGCCGGCGTGGAATACACCTACTTCCAATACGGCCAGTCGCCTATAGTGATAGCCCCGAGTGGCCCCGCGGCGGGTTCGGAATTCCTTGAACCAAACAGCAAGACGTCATATTTAACCACGTCCATCGGACTAGGCTATCACTGGTAATTGCAGCAGCTCGTACTTGGAAGACGGCAGCCGGCCCCTTGCGAAAGTGACGTAGGGGACCGGTTCCGCGTTTCGGGACCTGGGCATTCTCGGGCTGGTACGCAGGGTTTGCCGATATGCACTGGCCCTCGCCGCCTCTTCGTGTGGTAAAGAACAAACACAGGGACACCCGAGTGGTCGGCACCAGGTTGCTTGGACGACTGTATCGTTGCGCTCCGTTCGGATGAGTGCTCGGCGGCGTTGCGATGCCCCACGCGTTGAGGATATTGGCTCGAAAGAGGGCTTTGACCGAAGCCCGGAGAGGAAAAAGCCGACCGCGCGAGATTCCTATTTCAGTCAACTTCCTCCGCTGATCTAGCGCAATTTTTCGGTTAGGGACGTTGCAGTGTGGGTTTTGCCACATCGGGTCGGTGGTTGAATGGGACTTCGTTTGCATCAATTCGCTTCGCGCTTCGCCACGGGAAAGCGGAAGGCGGCGCGGAAAGCGTCCGTAGAGCAAGCGACGAATGACATCGGATGCAACAGGGACTGAAGCGCCGCGAATTTTTCTCGCTGCTTGGAGGCGCGGCTTCCGCCCAAATGCTCGCCGCGCCAGCAGTCATCGCGGCTCCCTCCGCCGCGGCTGAGTTCTATCGCGGCAAGACGCTGCGCATTCTTGTCGGCTCGCCGCCGGGCGGCGGCTACGACATTTACGCACGCCTGGTGGCGCCGGCGCTGGCGGAAAAAATTGGCGCCGAGGTGCTGGTCGAGAACAAATCCGGCAATGGCGGGCTGGCGGCGTTGGCAACGCTGTTGGTGCGCCCCGCCGACGGGCTCACGATCATGAACGGCAGTGCCGAGGCCTCGATTCTCAGTCAGATGCTCGACCGGCCCGGCGTGACCTGGGACGTGACCAAGCTGCAATGGCTGGCCAAGCTCGCGAGCGCGCCGAAACTGTGGTTCGCCGGCAAGACGGCGCGCTATCCGACGGTCGCCGACGCGCGCAACGCCGGCCGCCTGACCTGGTCGGCGACCGGACCGGCCGACGACATCAGCGACGTAGAGGCCGTCATTTCCCATGTGCTCGGCCTGAAATCGAAAATCATTCCCGGCTATCGCGGCTCCGGCGATATGTCGCTCGCGGTCATCAGCAACGAAGTCGATTGTGGCGTCCTCTCGGCCGACTCGGCGCTGCCGCATATCGACTCGATCAAGCCGCTCGCGCTGTTCGGCGCCCGGCGCTGGCGTCATCTGCCGGACGTGCCGACGCTGAGCGAAGTCGCGCCGCTCCCGGCCGACAAGACCTGGATCGTCGACCTGCGCGAACAGATCGGCGACGCGCAACGCGCCATGGTCGCCGCGGCGGACGTGCCCGCCGACCGCATCGAATTTTTGCGCGGCGCCTTCGCCGAAGTCCTCACCGATCCGAAAGTGATCGAGGAAGGCGCCAGGACCAATCGCGAGATCGAATTTATGTCGGGCGGCGACTTGCAGCGCCTGGTCGCCGATCTCATGAAGGCGGCCGGGCCGCGCTTGCCCGAGTTCAAGAGGATCGTGCTCGATACTTATTTTTAGTTCGTCGTGCTCTTTCCCAGTTCCGTCCTCTGTGCGGCGCTTTGGCGTGGAGGCGACCTTGGGTCTGAGGCTGGCCGCCGCGCCAAGTGCCGGACTGATCGGTATTGGTAAGCTTTGCTACCGGCGCAGCAATTTCTTGCTCGCTTCGATCGCCTACAAGGTGCGCTGCT
>JASHVC010000214.1 GCA_030039655.1 Xanthobacteraceae bacterium
CCGGGGCAAAAATGTCGAAGTCGAAGGGCAACGTGGTCGATCCGCTCGGCGTTATCGAGCAATACGGAGCGGATGCGCTGCGCTTCACGCTGGCGCGGGGCGCTGCTCAGGGCCATGACATTAGGCTCGGGCCGCAGGACGTTGAGGGCAACCGCAACTTCGCCACCAAACTTTGGAACGCCGCGCGCTTTGCCGAGATCAATGGCTGCGCGCGCGATCCGGATTTCGATCCACACCACGCCAAGGAGATGCTCAACCGCTGGATCATTCATGAGACCGCAAGGGCGGGCAGGGAGGTCAGCGCGGCGCTGGACGCCTTCAAATTCAATGAAGCTGCTGCGGCCGTGTACCGCTTTGTCTGGAACGTCTACTGCGACTGGTATCTGGAGCTCGCGAAGCCAGTCCTCACTGGAGCAGACGGAGCGGCCAAGAGCGAAACCCGCGCTGCAGCCGCGTGGGCTCTCGATGAGATTCTAAAACTGCTGCATCCTTTCATGCCATTCGTCACCGAGGAGCTGTGGCGGGTCACCGGCGAACACGGGCCGCAGCGCCACCACATGCTGGTGTTGGCCGCCTGGCCGTCTCATGACGGCCTCGATGACGAGGTTGCCGAAGGCGAAATCGGCTGGGTCATTGACTTGATTACGGCGATCCGCTCGGTACGCGCCGAAATGAATATCCCGGCCGCAACACAGCTGCCTCTGGTGCTCGTGGAGGCGGCGCCGCAGACCGGCGTCCGGGCGCGCCACTGGGCGGAATTCATTCAGCGGCTGGCGCGGGTCTCCCAGATTTCTTTCGCCGATGCGCCGCCGAAGGGCGCGCTGCAGATCGTGGTGCGCGGCGATGTGGCGGCATTGCCGCTTGCCGGCGTCATCGACCTCGCGGCCGAGCGCGCACGGCTTGGCAAGGAGATGAGCAAATGCGACGCCGACATCGCGCGCGTCGATCAAAAGCTTGGTAATGCCGATTTTCTCAAACGGGCGCCAGAGGAAGTCGTGGAAGGCGAGCGTGAGAAGCGCGAGGAGGCGCTTGCGCGCAAAGCCAAAATCGCGGAGGCGCTGCAGCGCTTGGAAGCGTCAACGTGAGGTGATGTTGTGAGAGTTTTTCTTGCGGGTGCGAGCGGAGCGATCGGCCGGCGGCTGACGCCGCTGCTGCTTGCCGCCGGCCACGAGGTCACCGGTACCACCCGCACAACGGCCAACGCGCTCGAACTTGAATCAACCGGCGTTCGTGCTGCGATCGTCGACGTGTACAATGTCGAGGCGCTCAAGCGCGCGGTCAGCGCCGCGCGCCCGGAAGTCGTCATCCACCAATTGACTGACCTGCCCAGGGTCTTCGAAGAGACCGAGCTGGCTGCGGCCTATCCGCGCAACGCGCGCATCCGCACCGAAGGCACGCGAAACCTGATCGCTGCCGCGCAGGCGGCCGGGGCCAAGCGCTTCATCGTGCAGAGCGTGGCCTTTGCCTATGCCGACGGCCCTGAACCTCACGCCGAGACCGATCCAATGAACCTTGCTGACGGCCCACGTGTCGTCACCGTGCGCGCAGCTGCCGACATGGAAGAGCAGGTGCTGGCGTCCGGCATAGAGCCTGTCGTGCTTCGCTACGGCTTGCTCTACGGGCCCGGCACTTGGACGGACGGCCCGGCGCGCAAGCCGCCGGTGCACGTCGATGCCGCCGCACAGGCCGCATTTTTGGCGCTCACCCAAGGCAACGGCATCTACAACATCGCCGATGACGAGGGCACTGTGTCGATCGAGAAGGCGCGCAACGAACTCGGCTTCGATCCCGCGTTCAGGCTACCCGAGTAGCATTCGCTGCAAACGGCTTACTGAGGAAGCGCGAATCCTTGAGGCCATAGCGCCACGGCTTGTCGACGGCCTTGGTGAGCCCAATCCGTGGTCCAGCGACGACCTCAACCGGAGTTGCACGTGCGAACAGCTGGAACGGCGGCGCGTTTAGCGGCGCGCCGTTATCATTGCCCGTAATTCGCAGAGCTTCGCAGAGTCGGCCCGGTCCGGAGCAAAGCAATCGCTCGTCGGTCATGCCGCGCCGCCGTCGCATGAGAGGTATCCCGGTGGTGGGTTCGATGGCGCGAATCAGCACAGCGCTTGCCGAGCCCTTCGGCTCACAGACGAAGTTTAGGCACCAGTGGATGCCGTAGGAGCGATAGACATAGACGAAGCCCGGCGGGCCAAACATAACGGCATTGCGCGCCGTGGGCCCACGATAGCTGTGCGCGGCCGGGTCTGTGTGATGATACGCCTCGACTTCGACCAGCCGCCCCCCGACGCCATTGACCAGGAGAATCGCCCCGATCAGGTCGGGCGCGACTTCGAGGACACTGCGGCTGAAAAAGGCGCGTGTGAGTGGTTTTCCTGGTTTTCCCATGTACCGATTGTCGCAGCCCCGAGCCTTTTGGTGAATCCCGCGTTAGCGGGCATGCGACTCGAGTGTGAATCTGTGGCGGCGGGGACACAGCAGGAGAACATTTCGGTCTCGCTGACCACAGCAACCCCAGGGTGCCTATTTTTGGCCATAGGATTCCTTGAAAGCGATGCCGCGCTCGCAGGGTGGAAAAACGCAAGCCGTTGCGGCGACTCCGTTCATAGAGCTGACCGGGCTCTAGAAACGGCAAGAACAGGGGCGACGGGCCCAGTTGGCCCACAGGTGGTTGATGGACGCTAAGACCAGTTTGAAATCACGGCTGCCTAGTCGTCACGCGACTGAAGGCGCGGAGCGGGCGCCGCATCGCGCGTTCTATTACGCCATGGGCCTGACGACGGAGCAGATCCATCAGCCGTTCGTCGGCGTTGCGACCTGCTGGAATGAAGCGGCGCCTTGCAACATCGCGCTCATGCGTCAAGCGCAAGCGGTGAAGCAAGGCGTCGCGTCCGTAGGCGCGACGCCGCGCGAGTTCTGTACCATCACGGTCACTGACGGCATCGCCATGGGCCACGCCGGAATGAAATCCTCGCTGCCGTCACGCGAGGTTATCGCTGATTCGGTGGAGCTGACGGTCCGTGGCCATTCCTATGATGCCCTGATTGGCGTTGCGGGGTGCGACAAGTCGCAGCCCGGTATGATGATGGCGATGTGCCGTCTCAACGTGCCCGCGATCTACATCTACGGCGGCTCGATTCTGCCGGGCACCTTCAAGGGCAAGCCGGTCACCATCCAGGACGTTTACGAGGCGGTTGGTAGGCATTCCATCGGCGCCATGTCGGACGCGGATCTCGATACGCTTGAGCAGAACGCTTGCCCGTCAGCCGGCGCCTGTGGCGCGCAGTTCACCGCCAACACGATGGCGACGATATCGGAAGCGATCGGCTTGGCGCTACCTTACTCGGCTGGCGCGCCGGCGCCTTACGAGATTCGCGACAAGTTCTGCATGCTGGCGGGCGAGATGATCATGGACTTGATCGTCAGCAAGCTTCGCCCGCGCGATATCGTCACCCGCAAGGCCTTGGAGAATGCTGCGGCGGTGGTGGCCGCGACTGGCGGCTCGACTAACGCGGCGCTGCATCTGCCCGCTATCGCTAACGAATGCGGAATCAAGTTCGATTTGTTTGACGTCGCCGAGGTCCTAAAAAGAACACCATATATCGCGGATTTGAAACCTTCCGGCCGCTATGTCGCCAAAGACATGTTCGAAGCGGGCGGCGTTCCGTTGCTGATGAAGACGCTGCTCGACCATGGCTACCTCCACGGCGATTGCATCACCGTCACCGGCCGTACCATCGCGGAGAACCTGAAATCAGTGAAGTGGAACGTCGACCAAGATGTCGTGCGTCCGGCGGACAATCCGATCCTGCCGACCGGCGGCGTCATTGGTCTTAAGGGAAATCTCGCACCCGAAGGAGCGATTGTTAAGGTTGCCGGCATGGAGCGCTTGCAATTCACAGGGCCGGCGCGCTGTTTTGACGGTGAAGAAGCCTGCTTCGAAGCGGTTAAGAATAAAAAGTACAGGGAAGGCGACGTGCTGGTCATCCGCTACGAGGGACCCAAGGGTGGTCCTGGCATGCGCGAAATGCTGGCGACTACGGCTGCCCTCTACGGACAAGGCATGGGCGGCAAGGTCGCATTAATCACCGATGGCCGTTTTTCCGGGGCCACCCGCGGCTTTTGTGTCGGCCATATCGGCCCCGAAGCTGCAGTAGGGGGGCCAATCGCCCACGTACGCGACGGCGATATCATCAAGCTGGATGGCGCGAAGGGAACGCTCGATGTCGAACTGACGGCGAGCGAGCTTGCCCAGCGCGCAAAGGAATGGAAGCCGCGGGGCGATGATTACACCTCCGGCTATTTGTGGAAATACGCCCAGCAGGTTGGCGCGGCACGCTACGGTGCCGTGACTCATCCTGGCGGCGCGGCCGAGAAGGCGTGCTATGCGGATATCTAAGGCATCAGCGCGCATCGCAACGGGCGGAATCCTGGCTACTCTTGTGGGCGGCCTGTGCGTCGCATTCGGACTTGGCTTTAGTCCGCGTTCCGGGGCGCTGCTGCCGGCGGCGCTGGCTTTCGATGGTACCGCGGCCCCGAATACCGCCCTGCTCACGCCTAAGGATGGCTCACTTCCTGGCTTGGCGCCGGAGAGCAGCGAAAAGGCCAAGGAATTGTCAGCGTTGCAATACGCGGCGGATCAGGGCCAAGTGAACGCGCAATGGAAAATCGGCCGCATGCTGGCGGATGGCGACGGCGTTGCGCAGAATGACTTGCGCGCGTTCGAGTATTTCAGCCAGATCGCCAATTCCCATGCAGGAGAGCCGCCCGGCACGGCGCAAGCACATATCGTTGCTAACGCTTTTGTTGCGCTCGGACGTTACTACCTAAAAGGTATTCCCAATTCGAGCGTCGAGCCCGATCCCAGCCGCGCGCATCAGATGTTCTTGTACGCTGCCTCGTATTTTGGCGACGCCGACGCGCAATATGAACTCGGCAAGCTCTATCTCGATGGCGCGCCAAGCGATGTGCATGAAGCGGCGCGTTGGTTACTGCTGGCGGCCAACAAAGGTCATTGCCGCGCCGAAGTAGCGCTCGGCGATATCTTGTTCCGCGGGCAGCAGGTGCCGCGGCAAGCCGCGCGCGGCCTGATGTGGCTTACGCTTGGCCGCGATTGCGTGGGCGCCGACCAGCCGTGGATCAAGCCGCTCTACGACGACGCTTTTCGTACCGCCAGTGACGACGAGCGCGCTATGGCGCTGGTTTATCTGCGGAACTGGATGAATGGGCGGCGGGACTAAGCAAGACCCTCATCGCCAAAAGCAATAGCGGCGAAGCAATCCACAAGTTGGCGCGCTATCTCGTTTCAACGTCCAAATCGATCCATACCGGCACGTGGTCCGACGGCTTCTCCCATGTGCGGACGTGGCGGTCGATGCCGACGGCGGCGAGTCGATCGGCAGCGGGCGGCGACAGCAGTACGTGATCGATGCGGATGCCGTTGTTTTTTTGCCAAGCGCCGGCTTGGTAGTCCCAAAATGTATAGAGGCCGGAATCGTCGCTGGTGGCACGCACCGCGTCGGTCAGGCCGAGATTGACCAGCGCGCGAAATTCGTCGCGCGTGGCCGGCAAGAATAGAGCGTCGCCCGTCCAGGCTTGCGGATTTTTTGCATCATCGGCGCTGGGAATCACGTTGTAATCGCCGGCGAGCACGAGCGGCTCTTCGTGCGCTAGCCGCTCCCGGGTGTAGGCCGACAAACGCTTCATCCAGCCGATTTTGTAGGTGTATTTCTCAGTGTCCGGCGGATTGCCATTGGGCAAATAGATGCTCGCGACACGCACCACGCCGTGGCCGGCCGACACGGTCGCTTCGATGAAGCGCGCGTGGTCGTCGGAGTCGTCGCCTGGCAGCCCCATGGTAACTTCGTCGAACTTGAACTTTGAAAGAATGGCAACGCCGTTGAAGGTCTTCTGCCCGTGAACAGCGACGTTGTAACCAAGCCCTTCGAACTCCATGCGCGGAAACGCATCATCGACGCATTTCGTCTCCTGCAGGCACACAATGTCAGGTTGGCGCTCGGCTAGCCATGTGCGAGCGGAATCGATGCGCTGCTTGATCGAGTTGACGTTCCAAGTGGCGATGCGCACGGTCCATACCAACGGTCTAAAACTGGGTCATCATGCCCGCAGGCATGGAAGCCTGACTCAAAACGATACCAAGCCAAACACGCAAAATAGCCAGGCGCAGCCCGGCGTCACCAAATTCACAACGCGAAACTGGTGCCGCAGCCGCAGGAGGCGGTCGCCTTCGGGTTGTTGATCTTGAAGGACGATCCGATCAGGTCGTCGACGAAGTCGATCTCGCTGCCGGCCATGTAGTTGAGCGAAACCGGATCGATCAGCACCGTGGTACCGGCTCGCTCGATCGCGATATCGTCGTCGGCGCGCTCGCGCTCGGTGTCGAATTTGTATTGGAAGCCCGAGCAACCGCCACCAGCAACGCTGACGCGCAGCATGGTGCCGGCCGGTTCCTGGCGCAGAATTTCGCCAATCCGGTGCGCGGCCCGCTCGGTCACGGTTACGCTGGCCGTCATTTTCTTCTCCAGCGTGACACGGCGCAAAAAGCCACTTCGCCGATTGCCACTTCGTCTGCCCGATAGTTAAGTGCGGGGGAGGCCGAGGTCAATTGCAGAGGCCGGGCGGACCTATGGTGATCGACGCTGCAGCTGCACGCGCGCCTTACGCGAGCGACCCGGCGTTAAGCCGCGGGCGGCTCCATCCGGAGCCATTAAGCAAGAGCCGGAGCGCCTTCCGTCGCGACTGCGACCGGATCATCCATTCGACCGCCTTCCGCCGCCTTAAGCACAAGACCCAAGTCTTCGTGTTCGACGAGGGCGACCATTATCGCACGCGCCTCACCCACACGCTCGAAGTGGCGCAAGTCGCCCGTGCGCTTGCTCGCGCGCTCCGCCTTGACGAGGATCTCGCCGAGGCTCTGGCGCTCGCCCACGACCTTGGTCATCCGCCATTCGGCCATGCGGGCGAGGGCGCGCTTCATGAGTGCCTCGCGGCCGTCGGCGGCTTCGATCACAACGCGCAGACGTTGCGCGTGGTGACCAC
>JASHVC010000215.1 GCA_030039655.1 Xanthobacteraceae bacterium
AACAAGCATTCGACCATGGAGTACGGGCCAGAAGCGCGCCTTGTCTCGTCCGCGCCTACCAGGGCGCGATCGTTCCTGATGCTACTAGCTCGCGCTATCGCACCAAATAAGCTGGCAGAGGCTTCCAGGTGTTTTCAAGTCTGTTGAAATAATAGTTTTGCATGGAGAGTAATTTGATGAACTCTGAATCTCCTTCGGCCAGCGGTTGCAGATAGGCCGGCACCGGGACCCAGGCACCCTGACGCCTGCTGTAGCGATAGCCCTGACTTTCCAGACTTTGCGCCAGACTCGGGGTTGTACCTGCTAAAAATGCGAGCGTGACCAAAAGAACCCCGACGCGAAACACTTGCCCCTCCCACGCTACACGGCACTAACGTGCTGACATCAATAACTGAAACTAAACAACGGTCAAACATCAGAAAATGTTAGTTGTTAGTCGTGAGGGCATACGCCGTGACCGGATGATTTGCAGGCAAGCGCCGCTCTTTCGGCTACGCCGCAATCGCAATTGCCCCGCTGCGGCGGTGTGGACCTTACTGGACTTGCTGATAAATCTTGAGCGAAAGAGTCCCGCCCGGACAAACGCTAATGGCGTCAAACAAAGCAGACGGTAGTAGCTTCGGGCAAGGATACGTCACGGTGACGCTCGTCTGCGACGAAGATGAATAATGAGCGCCCGAGAAATGGGCGGCATTCAGCGCGGCAAGGCAGGTTGTATCGCTTGTGCATGGAGCGCCGCCCACGGCCAAAGTCACGTTTGCGGGCCCGAGCGGCAAGCTTCCCGAGGTGGCAATGGCGTTGAGCGTATCTGTGTAGGGCCGCGCGGTGCATTGCACGCATGACGGTTGGCGCGCCAGCGCGAACGTACGCGACCCGATGCTGGCCGCGTTTGCCAGCTTAATCTCATCAAAAAGGAGGAAGCCGCCCTGGGCGGTGCCGACAACTACTGCGGAGAACGTTAAGACCGCAATCGCGAATTGCACGTTGGTTACGCCAGTATGATCACTGGCAAGTCTGCGCCATAAATTTATTGGAAGACTCATTATCGGAATTGCGGATTTCATACAAACGCGCAGACACACCTACCGTTCGACGGGATCCCCTCGCTCGGCCCCGGCAACCGCTTGGCTTCAACCGGGAAAAACGTCCGAATGCCGGCGGCACCTCACCAAGCCCTCACCCGGGCCCAGTTCCAATGTCAACGTCAGGATTGTGGCACGCAATCGCCAGCAATCAAAGCCGAAAATAGAGGGAAAAATCGCGTCAAATCACGGTTTTAGGGCCAAACCAATTGCGCGATGGGGGGCTAAGACCAGCTATTTGGTGGATACGCGGAAACAAGCGAAGTTCATCGACGGCGAACCGTTAAACTATCGCCGCAGCTCTTAGTCACTGTGATCACGGCCGGTGCAATATGTCGCACCTCCGATTGCGTTTCGCGACCGCGGATCTGCCGCCAAAAGTTCTTTGCCGTTACGTGTTGCACAAACGTCAGCGCCTCTTGGCGGAACAATATTCTGGTTGCCGACAGAGTTCCGGTGACGTCGCTTATATAAATTTCGCGGGTCATGTGAGTCGACACGACAAACATTTTTATTCCTGCACGAAATAAGTCTATACGTGTGGTGTTGTGTTGCAGCGTAAAAGTCGAACGTGAAGTTGCATGACCCATCCTGGACTGAGCCCCAATAATCGCAAATCCGAACGGAGCTGGCGCGAGCTTGTAGTCTGGTGCCTTGTGCTCGTGGCCATAGTCGCTGCTGCAATCTGGTGGGTGGGGTAGCGACCCACGCGCCCTCGCCGTCATGATCGCCGCCGGCGATCCGCTGGCGGCCTTCTGCACTGGGCGCGGAGGCAAGTCTTCGCCGGCCAACCCTTCGGTTTAAATCGCGCATCTTCGGCGCGGCGGCACGCTGATTGTGGTCGCGGCAATGCGGTCATTTGTATCGATGCCTTGCGTGCACGCCTCCCGCGCGGCAAAGCTGGCCTCGCAAAGCGAGCGATGGCATGGCCGAAGATACGATCCCGACCGGCACGACCCTATTGCTGAAGGGCGGCCGCGCGCTTACGCCCGGCGCCGACTGGCACAATCCGCCGGCGATTGATATCGCCATTGCGGGCGACAAGATCGCCGGTGTCTCCGCAGGCTACGGGGCTGAAGGGCAACGAAGCCTCGAAGTCATCGACGCGCGCGACTTCCTGGTGCTGCCGGGCTTTGTGAACGCCCATTATCACTCCCACGACGTACTGGCGAAGGGCACGCTCGAAGAAGTCCCGCTGGAGACCTGGCGGCTCTACGCCCTGCCGCCGCAATATCCCCCACGCTCGGCCGAGGAAATTTACGCGCGCACCCTCTTGGGCGCGCTTGAATGCCTGCGCTCGGGGATGACCACCATCCAGGACATGCTGACGCTCTATCCGTACCAGGAGCGCCACATGGACGCGGTGATGAAGGCCTACGACCAAGTCGGCATTCGCGTCATCTTTGCCCTCCAATACGCCGACCGCAAGGGGATCGAGACCATTCCGTTCTGGAAGGATACCTTTCCGGCCGAGCTTCACCCCTTGCTCTCCACCTCTACGGAACCAGAGCGGCAGCTCGATCTCATTGGACATTTCGAGACCACGCGGCTCAAGGCACCGCCGCAGCCACGGGTGTCGTGGGCGCTGGGCCCCTCTTCGCCCGAACGCTGCTCGACCGCGATCATGCAGCGCACGATGGAATTGTCGCGCCGCTACGATCTTCCGGTTTACACGCACATTTACGAGTCGCGAGGGATGGCGCTGCAGGC
>JASHVC010000216.1 GCA_030039655.1 Xanthobacteraceae bacterium
TTGCCCTGACCGAAACTGCGCCACAGCATCAGCGCCGGCGGCACCAGATAGAGCATCTGCATCAGCGTCTGCGACATCAGCCACGGGTCGCGCCGCAGCAGTATCCATTCCTTGCGGCGCAGGGCGGACCGCGGTGAGCTTCTACCGAAGCCGACGGAACGTCGCGACTGACCGGCGCCCGAATGGCCGACGCTAGCCGCTGCCATCGCATATTCGGCGAACCGCGGCGCCACGATCGCGATCGCGGCCGCCAGCAGCGTCAAGCTCACCGCAAGCACGGTCATGAGCGGAAACAGTTCGCCGAGAGCCGCGCGCGCCGGCCACCACAACACGCTGTTCATGCCCGGCGCCCACGCCAACAGAGTGTTTGACTGCAATACGGCGGACCGCGAGAGCGTCCCGTAGGACAAGATCGCGGTGACTTGCAGGCCGATGACAAACGCGGCGCCAATCACCGCCGCCACCACTTGCGCCACAAAGCGCGTGCGCTTGGCGCCAAGAACCCGGAACAACGCTACCGTGAGCCCGACTGCTAGCGCCGTCGCCGCCGCGCCCATGGCGAGAATGATTCCGTAGGCGCCGAGCCACCGCCACCCACCAAGCACGATGAGGACATTGATGAACGGCGCCGCCAGAGGCAGCGCCATCATGGTGGTCGCCAGCGCCACGGTGGCGATCCGCACGCCAAACAATTCGTTGGTCGGCGCCGGCGACGCCAGGATCAGATCGAGATCGGAGCGCGCATAAAAGGCACGCGTGATCGACTCCATTGCCTGCGAGATCATCAGCAGCCAGGACAGCAACATGCTGCCGGTCACTGCGACCAAGGTTTGCTTATCGATCACGGCGTCCGCATAGCGGCCGACCACCCAATAGGCGACGAAATGCATGAAGATGATGAAAGCGGCGATGCCGATGGCGACCTTGCGCAGGCGCTCGGGCCGGCCCGCCGTGACCATCGACGACCAATCACGCCAAGCCAGCCGTGCCTCGTGCCGTGCAAACCAGACGGCCGTGCCGACCTGAGCGGTCATGCGGCTTGCGCCGTCCCGGCCACGAGTGCGAGGAAGGTGTCCTCGAGGCTGGCGTCGTCCTTCGCAATATCCTTGGCGTTGATTGGCGTCTTGGCACCGGCCTGCTGCCGCAGCTCTTCGAGCGTCCCTTGGGCAATCAGCCGCCCGTGCGCGATGATGCCGATGCGATCGGCCATGCGCTCAGCCACTTCGAGGATGTGCGTCGTCATGATGACGGTGCCGCCGGCGCGCGTGCGATCACGCAACACGGTCTTGACCTGGCGCGCCGAGCCAGCATCGAGACCAGTCAGCGGTTCGTCCAGAATGATCATGCGCGGCTCATGCACCAGCGCGCCCGCGAGCGCCACCTTCTGGCGCATGCCTTTGGAGAATCCCTCGCAGCGTTCGTCGGCGTGCGGTGAAAGCCCGAGCCACTCCAGAAGCTCCGTGGCCCGCGCGGAAGCAACCGGCGGGTCGACACCCCACAGTCCGGCGACGAATTCCAGATACTCGCGCGGTGTGAGTTTTTCGTAGATCATCGGCTCGTCGGAAATCCACGCCATGATCCGCTTCGCAGCGACCGGATCGGCGAGCGCATCGATGCCGCCGACGCGAATGATTCCGGCGTCGGGACGAAGGAGACCCGCGACCATCCGCAGCGTCGTGGTCTTGCCGGCGCCATTGGGACCCACCAGCGCATAAAACTCACCGGCCCGTACCGTAAGGTCGAGACCGTCGACCGCAGGACGGTCGAAGCGCTTCATGAGACCGCGAATCTCAAGGGCAAGCGGCGAAGGCGGGCTGACATGCTGCATCGGCCCGGGAAATTAATGCCGAGAGGTTTCGGGCCGGTGAATCGGTTCGCGAAAATACTGACGCGCCCTCGGCGCCCTTGGCGCGGTTAAAGGGTTATGCGGTCAATTTCGGCGAGATCGGCCGGCGATAGCGACCAGCCAACAGCCGCGACATTCTGCTCGACCTGCTCGGCCGTCGTGGCGCCGGCGATGATGCTGGGAATAAATGGCCGGCTTGCGAGCCAGCTCACGGCCAGCTCAAGGAGCGTATGGCCACGCGCGGCCGCGAATGCGGTCAGCGCTTCGACGATTCGCCAGTTGCGCTCGTTGAGCACACTGCCGCCGCGCGGCGGACTGTTCGCGAGCCGGGAACCCGCCGGCAACGGTGCGTCCTGTTTGTACTTACCGCTCAGCAATCCGCTGGCGAGTGGAAAATACGGCAACAGCGCCAAGCCGTGTTTGCGCATGACCGGCGCGAGATCCTTTTCCAGTCCGCGCTCGAGCAGACTGTGCTCGTCCTGACAGCAAATAAATGCTGAGATGTGATGGCGCGTGGCCACCCTTTGCGCCTCTTCAAGCTGTTCGGCTGACAGATTGGAGCAGCCGATGAAGCGAACCTTTCCGGCCTTCACGAGATCGTCGAGAGCGCGCAGGGTCTCCGCGATCGGCGTCTGAGAATCGGGCCGATGCAGTTGATAAAGATCGATCCAATCGGTCTTCAATCGCCGCAGGCTCGCTTCCGCCGCCTGCATAATATAGCGGCGCGATGCACCGCGAAGTTTTCCGGCATTGTCCATGGGCAGACCAAATTTGGTCGCCAGCACGACGGCCTTGCGCCGCGCTCCGAGAACCTGCCCTAAAACCTCCTCCGAGCCGCCCTTGTTGCCGTAGGCGTCGGCGGTATCGATCAGCGTGACGCCGAGATCGAGCGCCTTGTCGACGACCCGGCGCGAGGCCGCCAAATCGATACGCCCGCCGAAATTGTTGGTGCCGAGCCCGACGAGAGAGACCTCCGGGCCCGAGTTTCCGATTCTTCTTTTCTGCAAACTCAGCCGCCAGCATTGAAGGCGGCGATCGCCGCCATGTTGACCAACTGCGCATCGTTTGCCGACAGCGGCACGATCTGCACTGGGCGGTCAAGACCGACCAACATGGGGCCGATGACCGTTGCGCCGCCGAGCTCCATAAGCATCTTGGTGGAGATTGAGGCGGAGTGATACGCCGGCATGATCAGCACATTGGCGGGCCCCGACAGGCGGCAGAACGGATAAGCCTCGCGCAACTCCATGTTCAACGCCACGTCCGCCGCCATGTCGCCGTCGTATTCAAAATTGACGTGCCGTTGGTCAAGCAGGCGCACAGCTTCCTGCACGCGCTCGGAACGTTCGCCGGCCGGATGGCCGAACGTTGAGAAGGCGAGCAGCGCGACCCTTGCCTCATAGCCAAGCGTGTGCGCCACATTCGCGGCCTCGATAGCGATATCGGCGAGGTCGCTCGCAGTCGGCATCTCAGTCACCGCCGTATCGGCGACCAGCACAGTCCGTCCACGGGCGATCACCATCGACACGCCCATGACCCGATGGCCGGGCTTTGGATCGATGCAGCGGCGCACGTCTTCAAGTGCCACGGAGAAATTGCGGGTGACGCCGGTGACCATGGCGTCGGCGTCGCCGAGCGCGACCATGCAGGAGGCGAAGTGATTGCGATCCTGATTGACCAGCCGCTGGCAGTCGCGCTGCAGATAGCCATGGCGCTGCAGCCGTTCGTACAGATACGCCGCATAGGCCGCGTTGCGTTTCGACAAGGCCGCGTTGATGATCTCGATGCCGCTGCCAAGTTCGACGCCAAGCATCTGCGCGGTCTCGCGCACCGGCCCCTCGCGGCCGACCAGGAGCGCGCTGCCGAGGCCCTGGTGCACGAAGCTCGCCGCCGCGCGGATCACCTGCTCTTCTTCGCCCTCGGCGAAAACCACACGGCGCGGCCGGCGCCGCAGCCGCTCATACACGCCGGTGAGAACGCCAGCGATCGGATCGCGCCGGCTGCGCAATTGCTGTCGATACGTTTCCATATCGGCGATGGGGCGGCGCGCGACCTTCGACTCCATGGCGGCCTTCGCCACGGCCGGCGGGATATCGGATATCAGCCGCGGATCGAACGGCACTGGAATAATGTAGTCAGGCCCATATTTCGGGCGCGCCCCGTAGGCCGCCGCAACTTCATCCGGAACATCTTCGCGGGCGAGTTCGGCCAGCGCCCGCGCCGCCGCGATCTTCATCTCCATGTTGATTGCGCGCGCACGGACATCCAGCGCGCCGCGGAAGATGTACGGAAAGCCCAACACATTGTTGATCTGGTTCGGATAGTCGGAGCGGCCGGTCGCCACGATAGCGTCCGTGCGCACCGCCGCCACATCTTCCACGGTGATCTCAGGATCGGGATTCGCCATGGCGAAGATGATCGGTTTGTCGGCCATGGATTTCACCATGGCTTTGGTCACCGCGCCCTTCACCGAAAGACCAAAAAACACATCGGCACCCGCGAGCGCCTCCGCGAGCGTGCGCGCTTTGGTCGGCACTGCGAAGCCGGACTTCCACTGATTCATCCCGTCGGTACGGCCTTCATAGATGACGCCCTTGGTGTCGCAGAGGATGAGATTCTCGGGGCGGAAACCGATCGCGCGCAGCAATTCGAGACACGCGATGCCGGCAGCACCCGCGCCGTTGCACACGAGCTTCGTGGTCTGCGCCTCGCGTCCGGTCAGCTCCATGGCGTTGATCAAACCCGCAGCCGCGATGATGGCGGTGCCGTGCTGATCATCATGGAAAACGGGGATATCGAGGATTTCGCGGAGCCTCTGCTCGATGATGAAACACTCGGGCGCCTTGATGTCTTCGAGATTGATGCCGCCCCAGCTCTTGCCCAGCAGCTTCACGCAATTGATGAATTCGTCCGGGTCCTCGGTCGAGACTTCAAGATCGATGGAATCCACGTCGGCGAAGCGCTTGAACAACACCGACTTACCTTCCATCACGGGCTTGGCGGCCAGCGCGCCGCGATTGCCAAGACCCAAGATAGCGGTGCCGTTGGTGATGACCGCGACGAAATTTCCTTTGGTTGTGTAGTCGAAGGCGCGTGCTTCATCCTCGGCGATCGCCAGCACCGGTACGGCAACACCCGGCGAATAGGCCAACGAGAGGTCCCGTTGCGTCGCCATGGGCTTGGTGGCTACGACTTCGAGCTTTCCGGGCCGGCCCTGGCTGTGAAACAGCAGAGCTTCCTGATCCGTAAAGGTCGGCCGGTTGGCGCGGCTTCCGTTCGTGCCGCCGTTTTTCAAAGCCATCTCGTGCAATTCCCTGGCCTGCCGGCACACGCCGGACAAAGGGGAACTTAGCGAACCCGGCGGTTAGAGTGCAATCGACGCGCAAGCATCGCGGTATGCTACAATGTTGCGGTGCGAACGCTGCCGAAACGGTCGCACGCGCCCGCATTGAATAAGCGGGCGCAGAAGAGTAATGCGTGCAATAATACGGGCTGTCGGCAGCTCGGCGGACGTCCCATGATCCGATTTCTCTTTCGCACTCTCGGACTCTTCTTCCTGGCGCTGGCCTTTGTGCTCCTGGTCTACGATGGGACGAAGTCCATCGCCAACCAGCAGTTCGTCTACCTGAGGGTGAGCGAGCTGTGGGCGGACATCGACCAACACAGCCTCAATCAGGCGCAGGAGTGGATCAAAACAAAAGCGCTCTGGGCATGGGACCCATACGCGCAAAAGTTTTTCGAACTGCCTAGTTGGCTTGTGCTTGCCATAATATCGACTTTCCTGGTCTTGCTCGGCCGCAAGAAGAAGAAGCTAATCGGCTACGCGCGGGACTGAAGCCGCGCGTCTTGCGACTACGAGCGCTGAGGGAAGTGGAATGGCAGCCAACGGGTATGATTACATCGTCGTGGGCGCCGGCTCTGCCGGCTGCGTATTGGCCAACAGACTAAGCGAGGACGGCGTCGCCAACGTGCTTCTGCTCGAAGCCGGCGGCACTGATTGGCACCCCTACATTCACATCCCGCTCGGCATGGGACGTATGCACGAATATGGGATGTTCGATTGGGGCTACGAGACCGAACCAGAACCAAACCTCAACAACCGTTCCATCGAGGCGATGCGCGGAAAAGTTTT
>JASHVC010000217.1 GCA_030039655.1 Xanthobacteraceae bacterium
ACAAAGATGAGCAAGTCGCGGATGATGTTCTCGATGGTCGAAAGAGTGTCCACGGCCCGACCTTACCTCGCCGTCACATCACGTCGCCCATCACCACTTCGCCCTCGTTCGGCGGCCGCTGGTAAAATTCCGGCTTCATGCGGGTCTGCAAGCCTTCCCGCGCCAGCGTGGCATCGAATTCCTTGCGGATCGCCGGATCCTCCTGATGATAGCCGATGGCGCTGCCTCCTTTGGAAAGCTCGATGGCGCCGTAGTCCATGAGCTGTTCGCCGGGCACGCCCGGCTTGCGCGCGCGCTGATTGTTCGGTCCGTGCCAAGCGGAGATACGCAAGCCCTCTTTGCCGATGCCAAAATGCTGGTGGTACCAGTCCCCGCTCATGGGCGCGGCGGAGACGAGTCCCACCGGCTCGTAGTCCTGACGCTTGATGAAATCAGCCTTACCGTCTTTCCACGGCGTGGTGCCGAGCGCTTCCGGCCATGTGTAGGTGTAGCCCTTGCCCTTGACGCAGACGAGCACTGCGGCGGACGCGTGCTTATGAGCCTTCGAATAGCGGCCGGTCTCATGCTGCCCAATCCAGAGATAAAACCGGTTCTTCGCCATGGCCGGCTCGACGCGGCGGTAGCCGGGCGAGCGGCGGTTATCGAGCGGCAGGTCGCAATTTACGATGTCGGGAATGAGATTGGTGCGGCGCATAGCGAGCCCGCGGATCGGATCGGGCTCCAGATCGTCCTTCGGCTTGAAGAAATCCTCGGCGCCGGAGAAGCGCTCGCTGAACGTATACGGGCAGTCAAAAATGAAATCGAGATTGTCGATGACGTTCATCACGTTCGGCGCGGTGGTGCCGCAAAGCAGGAGCGCCGGCGCGCTGCCCGCATTGATGATGCGGTGATACGCATTGAGCGGAATGGCAAACAGCGAACCCTTCTGCCATTCGAACACGTGGCGCTTGTTCTGCCCCTCCTGCCAGACCTCGGTCGTGCCGCGACCTTCTACCACGAGCACGACTTTCTCGTACATGTGCCGCTCGGTGTTAAGCGCACCGGCACCTGGAACCTCGACCACGTACATGCCCCAGAGGCCCTCGGTGCCGAACAGCTGGATGAACGAACCGCGGCCGCCAAGCCGCTTCCAAGGCACGAGCGGCAGATCTTGCACGCGGCGCACGCCAATGCCGCGATAACAGGGCACGCCCTCTGTTTCCATGAATCGATCGTAAGGCAGCGGCTGGCGCTTGAACTTGCCGAAGCCGGCGTTCTCGCCTGCCTTCGGCTCATGCCAGTGGACTTGATCGGGCGTGTCATGCATGGCGGTTTCTCCAATTCTTCTTGGTGTGGTTCTTTCTTGGGCCTGCAGCTTCACATAATCGAAATCCGGCGATGAAGCGAGCGGCGCCCGGACCTCTACTTCCAACTAATGGCTCTGCGTCAAGAGCTTCTTCAACCCATCGCGCAGGTCCGGTGACGTCCCGGACATGCGCTCTATGGCTTGCAGAACCTCCTCGCCGCCGACGGGGCTGACATCCACTTTCAGCGTTGCCGCGTCCTGCAGATATTGCGGGTCCTTCTGCACGGCAAGAAAAGCCGCCTCCAGCGCCTTAGTACGTGCGGGCGGCAGGTCGGGCGGAGCCGCGAAAGGCCGCGACATCAAGTAGGGCAGTTCCGCAAGCTCGATGATGGAGCGCGCCCGCGCGTCGGGCGCCAGCTCGCGCGCAGTCGGCACATCTGGAAAGTCCGGGAGCCGGGTCGCGCGGGCAAATTGCAGAAGCGCATGCATGTTGCTGTCGGGGGCGAGCCAGTGCGCGTGAGCCGAACGCACCGACGACAGGCCGACCATGCGCCCTTCCACCTCGTTCTGATCGATGGCGATGAAGAGGACACCGCTGTCGCGATAGCCAGCAATCAGTTTGATGTGCAGGCCAAGAAGGTCGCGCAACAGGATCGGTATATCATCGCTCGTGGAGCCCTCGGCGGTGCCTCCAAGCACCATGGGCGAGCCGCCAGGCCGGCGCGCGTCTTCGATCGATTTGATGGCGGCATCCTTGCGCAACATCAGCAGATAGGCGTCGTTGCCGTAGCTCGACGTGGAGCCGAGCCACGTAAACTTGCGCGGGTCGAACTGCACATTGGGATCGCCGCCGAGGAGCGCTACCAGTACCATATCGCGTGCGAACAAGCCAAAGGCTGTGCCGTCTTTTGGAGCGACCGAATAAATGTAGTTTGCGGCCCGCAGGCTGCCGGCTCCGGGCATGTTCTGCACCACCACGTTCGGATTACCCGGGATGTATCGGCCGATATGGCGCGCAAGCAGGCGCGCATAGATGTCATAGCCACCGCCCGGGCCAAAGCCGGTGATCAAACTCACTTGGTGACTGTGAAAGAAGTCGGCGACTTCATCGGCGCTGGCGCTGGCGAATGGTGAAAGAAGCAATCCCAACGCGACGATGAGGACCGTCAGGCTGCGCCTCACAGTGGGCTCCGGCTCGGGCCGCACTGAAAAGCCTTTTAATGTCCCCTTAATCATAAAATCCTGCTCACCGGCTTCATCGCAGCTGGGTCGATGAACGTTGTGTGACGGACGGGCAAGGCTCCCATTGCCTTATCTCTTGACCAAACCCGCTGCGCAAGCGCATGGTGTTAAGCATACGCTCTGGGTTCGCGATGGGCTGGTTTAGGGGCAACAGAACATTCGGCGGCGGATTGGCGCTGTTTGCGTTGGCGCTACAATTTTGGCTGTCGTTCGCCCACATCCACCCCGAAGATATCTATGGCCTGGCGAAACTGCCGTTGTGGTCGGCCGCACAGATTGCCTCGCCGCCGGCCCATGTAGCAAAGTTGCTTCCCGCCAAGCGGGCGTCCCACCACGGCGATGATATCTGCGCGATCTGCGCGACGATGAACCTGCTGGGCTCGTCGTCCCCGCCGCAGTCACCGCAACTCCAGCCGTTTGTTCTGAATTCGCAACCAG
>JASHVC010000218.1 GCA_030039655.1 Xanthobacteraceae bacterium
TGATGTCTTCGGACTCGCAGGCCATGGGCCGGCTCGGCGAAGTGATCATCCGCACCTGGCAGACCGCTGACAAGATGAAGCGCCAGCGCGGGCGGCTGAAAGAAGAAAGGGGCGACAACGACAACGTGCGGGCAAAACGCTTTGTGGCCAAATACACGATCAATCCGGCCATCGCGCACGGCGTGTCGAAGCTCATCGGCTCGGTGGAGAAGGGCAAGCTTGCCGATCTCGTGCTGTGGTCGCCGGCGTTTTTCGGCGTGAAGCCGGAATGCATCATCAAGGGCGGCTCGATCGTCGCCGCGCCCATGGGCGATCCCAACGCCTCGATCCCAACGCCGCAGCCGGTGCATTACCGGCCGATGTTCGGCGCTTTCGGCCGCGCTCGCACCGCGTCTTCGGTGGTGTTCGCCTCCAAGGCGGCTGTCAGCGGCGGCCTGCGCAAGAAGCTTGGTATTCAGAAGGAGCTTGTTGCGGTGCAAAATACGCGCGGCAAGATTTCCAAAAAGAACATGGTTCACAACGACGCCACGCCGGACATCGAGGTCGATCCGGAAACCTACGAAGTGCGCGCCGATGGAGAACTACTCACCTGCGCGCCCGCGGACGTACTGCCGATGGCGCAGCGCTATTTCCTGTTTTAGGAGCACGGTGTGCGGAAGCGCGGTACTTGCGTAAAAATATCCTAGCCGGCAAAAATCGCCGATCGCTAATGACGGAAAGATGACGGCCCGCGGTGGGCGCTTGACGCTTGGCGCGCCAGCCAGCAAGCTTGTGGCATGGCGGCGGACTATTCGACGTCGGTAGTCGTGGTGGGGGGTTGCCGCATCCGGTTGATGCGCGGCGGCGCGGGCCATCCGCTTTTCATTCTGCACGGCGCGACGGGCGCAAGCTGGCCGCCGTTCATGCAAAAACTCGCGCAGCACTTCGAGGTCATCGCGCCGGAACATCCGGGCTTTGGCGAATCCGATACGCCGGATTGGCTCGATACGATCCACGACCTCGCGTATTTTTATCTCGACCTGCTGGCGCAACTGAAACTCGACAAAGTGAACCTGGTCGGACTCTCGTTCGGCGGCTGGGTCGCGGCCGAGCTTGCGGTACGCTCGACCGAGCGCCTTGCCTCGCTGACGTTAGCGGGCGCCGCCGGCCTATACGTTCCCGGCGTCGAACAGATGGATCCGTTCCTCTGCACCGACGAGCAGCGCCTGCGCGATTTCTTCTATGACCAGAACAAGGCGAAAGACGTTATCGCGCGGGCCCTCCGGCCGGAACTGGAAGATGTGGCGCTCAAGAACCGCACCACGGTCGCCAAGCTCACCTGGCAGCCGCGCAGCCACGATCCGCATCTGCACAAATGGCTGCATCGGATCGACGTGCCGACACTGCTGGTCTGGGGCGACCATGACCGCATGTTCCCCAAGGAACACGCGCTGGCCTATCAGCGTTTGATTCCGAACGCCAAAGTCGTGATTGTTCCCGACTGCGGCCATGTTCCACAAATAGAACAGCCTGAGGCTTTCGTTGCCGCCATCGAGACTTTCCTGGAACCGCGGCGGCAACGGAAAACCGCATGAGGATCGTCGAGTGACACGAGTGCTGCCGCGACCGAACTCCCGCTCGCGCGGGGATGAGCGGCGAGCGGACGCGAACCACGGAGCGGAGTCAGCATGAAGTTCTTCAACTTTCATCTGATGCCGTACGCCCACGCCGACTTGAAGTCGATCGCCGACAACGGCTCGGCCTGGGTGACGTATTCCAACAGCCATTACAATCCTGAAAAAGGCGCCGAGCTTTATCACGACTATCTGGATCAGATGGAATTTGCCGATCAGCTCGGCTTCGATGGCGTCTGCCTCAACGAGCATCATCAGACCGCATACGGCCTGATGCCGATACCCGGCGTCATCGCCGGCGCGCTGTCGCGCACCGTCAAGCGCGCCAAGATCGCCATCCTGGGCCGCGCGCTGCCGCTCACCAACAATCCGCTGACCATCGCGGAAGAATACGCGATGCTCGACAACATCACGCAGGGCCGCATCATCGCCGGCTTCGTGCGCGGCATCGGCGCCGAATATCACGCCTCCGGAGTCAATCCGGCAGAATCGCAGGAGCGCTTCGCCGAGGCGCACGATCTGATCGTGCGCGCTTGGACCGAGCCCGGGCCGTTCGCCTACGCGGGCAAGCATTATCAGTTCCGCTACGTCAACACCTGGCCGCGACCCTATCAACAGCCGCATCCGCCGATCTGGATTCCGTCGCAAGGTTCGGGGTCGACGATCCGCTGGGCGGCGCGCATGCGCTACACTTATTGCCAGACGCTTTCGCCCATCGCCGCGGTGGCGCGCTTCTTTCAGCTCTACCGCGACGAAGCCGAGAAGGCCGGCTATGAAGCGACGCCCGACCAGCTCGCCTGGTCGAACACCATCTATGTGGGCGAGACCGACAAGAAGGCGGTGCGCGAGGCGAAGCCGCATCTCGAAGCGCTGGTGAATTACTTCCTCAAGATGCCGACCGAGATGCTGCTGCCGCCGGGCTACACCGACGCTGCTTCCATGAAGCGCGTGCGCGGCGTCAAGGTCACCGGCAAGACCCAGTCGCTCGAGGAACTGATGGCGGCCGGCGTGGTGATTGTCGGCGGGCCCGAAACGGTGCGCGAGAAGCTCGCTGAGTATCAGGACCTCGCCGGCTTCAACACCTCGCTGACCAAGACTCAGTTCGGCACGCTGCCCAACGAGATGGCGCGCGCCAACATGACGGCGATCGCCGAGGAAATTCTCCCGTCCTTCCGTGACCGCGCCCCACGCCCGGCGCCCAAGCAGGCGGCGGAATAGTCGTTCGTCTTCCTCCATCATCTCAGCGGCGACGATATTAAACACCCGTGATGGAACCTTTCCGCCCCTGATGCTTGTCGATCGCCGCCTGCACGGCGGCGCGCGACTCGGCGCCCGCTGTTTGATATTTTGACTTGGCGTCATCATAGCTCCACTCGCGTAGCGCGTTCGCATCGCGCTGGAAGTGCGGATGGACGTAACGCGCCATCAATTCGTAGCTCCTCTTCGTGGCCGCCCAATCGGCCCAGTTATGCGCCAGCAACAGAACGCCGCCGAAGCCGCCGTTGGAGCCTTTCCACAACCGCTCGAAGTGCCGGATGCAGTCATCCGGCGCGCCAATGCAGGCAATGCCGGACGACACCAGATACTCAGCCGGGTCGCCGGTGATGTCAGGAGGAACAATCGGGAAGGTTCCGACCTCGCTGAAATAGCGCTTGAAGTTGTCCAGGCCGAACTTGACGTCGGCGCGCGCCTGCTCGCGGGTCTCAGCCACGTGCGCGAAGGTGACGATGCGCCACTTGCGGCGGTCGGGCGTATGGCCATTCGCCCGTGCTGTCTCTTCATAGACACCCCAGTTGCTGGCGTGCGCCTTGAGCGCATCGTCCGATGTGCCGCCGATCGCCAGCATGCCGATGCCGTGCTTGCCGGCCTGCAACGCACCGGTTGGCGAGCGCGCCGAAGCCACCGCCATCTCCATTATCGGCTGTGAATAGCTCGGTAGTTGCAGTCGCGCCTCGCGCAGGTCGAACCAATCGGTCTTTTTGGTCACCATGCGGCCCTGCATCAGCTCGACGACGACATCGAGCGACTCATCGAGCCTGCGCCGCTGCTCAGCTGGATCGATCCCCATCTTCACCGCGTCATAGACCAGCGAGCCGGGGCCAACGCCGAACATGGCGCGGCCGCGCGTCATATAGTCGAGCTGCATCATGCGGCCGGCGACAGTGAACGGGTTATGGTAGGGCAGAGAAACGACGCCGGTGCCGAGCCGAATATGCCGCGTGCGCTCGGCGGCCCCCGCGACGAACATTTCCGGGCAAGCGATGATCTCGAAACCGCCGGAGTGATGCTCGCCGATCCAAGCTTCATGATAGTTCAGCCGATCGAGATGGACCAAAAGATCCATGTCGCGATCGAGCGCCAGCAGCGGGTTCTCGTCGAGCGGATGAAACGGCGCTAGAAAAATTCCGGTTTTTACAAATCGCTCTTGCATCGCCGTAGTCTTCCGCCCAGGTGTTTCGGTCAGAATTTAATCATCGTGGTGCGCGTGAGCGTGACGTTGCTGGTGATTCCGGCAGGTCCGCCCTTGGCCAAGTGGAACGCGGCGTATTGCTCGTGATACACATCCTCGGCCGCCGAGCAGTCGACAGGGACGATCACTTTGTAGCCTCTCTGCGCGGCGCCGGAGGCGGTGCCCACGGTCGCTCCCTGGAATGAGTTGCCGCAGACGATCACGGTCTTTGTGCCGGCCTGTTTGAGAATCGGCTCAAGCGTGGAGCCCATGAATTTGTCCGGTCCGTTCTGGCGATACCATTCGCCCGTGCGCGGTTTGATGGCTGGGTCCATGACATCATCGGGCGTTGCCTGGCCGTTCGATCCGACCAGGCTGTACCAGACGACCATGTTGTGGGCGCGGGCTTCATCATGCACGCGCTTGATATTCGGCACCGCGGCCACGCAACGCGGACGTGCGCTGCAACCGGCTTTCATGATGTCGAGCAACAACAGCGCCGTGGTCGAAGCATCGACCGTGACGTCTTTGAGCTCCGGCGGTGGCGGCGCCACGGCCGTGCTCCAGTCCGAAATTACGTCGGCAACGGCCGGCGAGGCTGCAAGTGCAGCGACCAGCGCCCAAGCGGCGGTGAAACGCGACAGCGTCATCATGTCCTCCCGATGTTTGGTACCAATGACCGAGGCATCATCGAAAAATAAGGCCGCTTCTCACAGAGACCCTTCGTGGCGTAGATTTGCCTGCCTATCTTAGCCGATTTTCTGCGAGATACTGGACATGACCGCCAGGTTGATTTTGGCCGGTGACGTCAACCTGATGAACGTCACCCACGCCACCGTACCGTTCCGGCAGGTCGCCGACGTGCTCAACGGCGCGGACGCCGTCTTCGCCAATCTGGAATGCTGCCTGCATTTGCCGGTGCGGCACTCACACGCCGCCGAGGGATTCTTTGCCGATCCGCAGATCGGCGGCGAAGCGCTGCGGCTCTCCGGCATCGACGCCGTCGGCATCGCCAACAACGTCAATTACGGCGCCGAAAACATCGCGGCTTCGATCGCGAGGCTGGACCAGCTCGGCGTAGCGCATACGGGGGCCGGCCCAAACCTTGCTGCGGCGCGCGCTCCGGCGACGATCGTGCGCGACGGCCCACGCGTCGGCATCGTGCAGCGCAGCTCGGTCTATTGGCCGACCGACCACGAAGCCGCCGCCGATGCGCCCGGGATCGCCGTGCTGCGCGGCCACACCGCCTATCAGGTTCCGGCCGCCCGGATCGTGCCCGGCATGCCGCCGCCGAACCGGCCTGGCGTGCCGCCGCTCATCGTCACCTGGGCGGATGCCGTTTATCTGGACGAGTTTCGGACAGACATCGTGGCGCTGCGGCCGGCCGCCGATATCGTGGTCGCCTCGTGCCACTGGGGGCTGGGACGCGAGCCGCTGCAATACATGACCGACATCGCGCACGCGGCGATCGACGCCGGCGCCGACGTCGTGATGGGACACGGGCCGCATTACCCGCTGCCGGTCGAAATCTACAAAGGGCGGCCGATCTTCTACGGCCTGGGCAATCTCACGTTCTCGACCGGCCATCTCGGCCGCAAACATGCCGGCTGGATCGGCATGATGGTCGAGCTCGCGTTTGAGCGCGGCGCGGTCACCAGCTGCGATTTCCGCTTTGTGCGCAGCGATGAAAAAGGCGCATCATTCCTGTGTCGACTCGCGGATGAGGGCGAAACGCTCGCCGACCTCACCGCGCGCAGCAAAAAACTCGGCGCCGCGCTTGTGCCCGACGGCGATCGGGTGCAAGTGACGGCGCACCAGAACAAATAAGGAGGGGACGCCATGAAAATCGGCCGGAGACAATTTTTGAATCTGACGGCAGGCGCGGCGGCGATGCCCGCGACCGCGCGCCTGGCCTTCGCGGACGACTATCCATCGCGCCCGGTCCGCCTCGTCGTCGGCTTCACCGCCGGCGCGGCCTCCGACGTGAACGCGCGCATTTTTGCCAAGGCCGCCGGACCGATCCTCGGTCAGCAGATCGTC
>JASHVC010000219.1 GCA_030039655.1 Xanthobacteraceae bacterium
AGCGGCCGCTCGGCGCGGGCCCTTGTTTCGGCCATGTGTTCGTCCGTTTTCGTACGACGCAGCGCAGAACTTTGGAGTCGTTCCTATCCAATCCGCGCACTTGCCGCAATCAGACCAAGGTCAGCTTGCGCCGTGACGACGAGGCTATTATTTCGCCCTGCGCGAAAGATTATTGCTATATTATCGTTATGCAATGGGCATTTTTCGAAGCTTCACTTCGCGTAATACGAAGGTAGGGCCTCGACATGCGTTTTGATCTGGCTGACCTGAGCCTGTTTCGCCACGTGGTTGAGGCGGGAAGCATCACGCACGGTGCGGAGCGCGCGCATCTGGCGCTGGCGGCGGCTTCGACCCGCATCCGCAACATGGAGGATGCGCTCGGCGTCTCGCTGCTGACGCGCGGACGGGCGGGCGTGACGCCGACGCAAGCCGGCCGCACGTTGCTGCAGCACGCCCGGTCTATTTTGCGCCAGGCCGAGCGGCTGCACGAGGATCTCGGCGCCTATGGGGGCGGGCTCGCCGGGCAGATCCGCGTGTTGTCCAACACCAATGCGTTGACCGAATTCCTGCCCGAAGCGCTCAGCTCCTTTTTGTCCGAGCACCCGAACGTCAGCGTCGATCTGGAGGAGCGCTTGAGCGACGAGATCGTCGGCCTGATCGCCGAGGGCGTCGCCGATCTCGGTATTGTCGCCGGCACCGTCGATGCGGGCGGGCTCGAAACCTATCCGTTCCGCCGTGACCGCTTCGTGCTCGTAGTCGCTCGCGATCACGCGTTGGCCAAGCGCGCGAAAATCGGCTTCGAAGGTGTGCTCGAGTATGACTTCGTGGGTCTCGATCGCGCCAGCGCGTTGCAGCGCTTTCTCTCCAGCAAAGCCGTGCGCATCGGCCGGCCGTTGCGGCTGCGCGTGCAGCTGCGCAGCTTTGATGCGGTGTGCCGGCTGGTCGAGTGCAACGTCGGCATTGGTATCGTGCCGGAGACTACGGCGCGTCGCGTGCTGCGGACCATGGCCATCGCGATGGTGCCACTGACTGATCCATGGGCAGTTCGCGAGCTGACTATTTGCGTGCGCAACATGAAAGAGTTGCCGCTCTACGCGCGGCAGTTGGTGGAGCATCTGCGGGCTCAAGGGTGAAACAACGTCAAGCTTCGACCACAAGGCTCGCCGCCACGACGTGGCCGTCGGTGATGTAGTGATTCACGTGCGCGGCGGGAAAGTGCTGCTGCGCTTGATAGGAGTCCACGTCGCCGACGGCGTTGATATTTTTTAGTTCCGCAACGATGAAGTCACGTTCGGCGTTGGTGTCGGAGTCCGTGGCGTGAGTGATCTGGAAGGTCAGCTGCGTGAGCGAAAAGCCGGTATCTCTGGTGCCGGCGCCGACCCAGTAGACGCGTTCATGGTCCGGTGGGCGATGGGTCTTAAGCCACAGGTCCGCGGTGCCGAGAGTCGCCTCGGCACGTTTCATGTTGAGTGCCCAGAAGCGAACGTGATGGCGTTTGCGCGGGCTGTCGCCGATTGCTTTCTGAAAACCGATGTCCTGGCCGCGGCCGAAAAGATAGAGCGTACTGAATGGCGCCGTCGGATAGGCCGAATTGAGCAAAAAACAACGAACCATACGCCAGGAGCTTCGCATCGTCAGTTTGTCGGCTTGCGCCCAGCCGGCTCTCGCGAAGGCCGCGTGTAGTTGCGCCAGCGTGCCGACCAGCACGAGATTGACCGGATCTCCCGGTAACCCGTCGCCGGTAATTGTGTAGCGCGGCACACGTTTGCGCTGAAGGATTGCGAGGCCGATGCGAACGGCGCGCGGCAAAATCACATAGGCGGCAATGGCGTAGGTGACGGCAACAGCCAGAATCCACGGTAATCTGTTATCTGCAGTCCGAAAGACCACAAAGACGATGAGCCAGACGGAGAGGACGCCCAGGCCCACAACCAACAAACGCCGGATCAGACGGATTAGCGACCGCACCATCAGGCCAGCATAGCAAAGTTGCTGACGTACGCACCGGCTCTGAACTTTCGGCCTATCGCGGAATCAGCGCCCAATAATCGAGATCGAGGATGACCGATGGGTCGTCCGCATCGCCGGACTTGAGTGGAAAGTCGGCGCACGGATGGTCTTTGGTGGCGACCGTGCGCAGCCGCAACGCGCCGACGTCGCTGCGGCCGGGCAGTTCCGACTTCGCCAGAACTTCGGACCAGGCGAATACGGTGCCGCCGGCAAACAGCGGTGCCACATGGCGGCCGCCGTTGATGGCGGCGACATGGAAGGCGTTGGCGAGGCCGTTGAAGCTGAGCGCGCGGGCCAGCGAAATCACGTGCCCGCCATAGATCAGGCGATTGCCGAAGCGGCCCTTCTTGGCGCTGTACAGATCGAAATGGATGCGCGCGGTGTTTTGATAGAGCCGCGTGGCGATCTGATGCTCGGCCTCCTCGACCGTCAGGCCGTCAACGTGGTCGATTTTCTCGCCGACTTCGTAGTCGCCATACCGGTGCGGGCTCCCGGCCAGCGCGAAATCGTAAGCCTTGACGTTGATCGGGGGACAGGCTTCGCCCAAGACTTTCGGGTCAAGCACGGTCGGCAATCGCGGCACGTGATCGCCGGGCGCGGGCGCTGCTTCATCGCCTTTGCGCACCATCACCCAGCGCACGTATTCGAGCACCGGCGAACCGTCCTGCTTGTAGCCTGTGGTGCGCACGTAGACGATGCCGGTCTTGCGGCTCGAATTTTCCTTGAGCCCGATGACTTCGGACAGCGCCGAGAGCGTGTCGCCCGGATAGACCGGCTTGCGGAAGTAACAGCCGGCGTAGCCGAGATTGGCAACCGCATTGAGCGAAACGTCCGGCACGGTCTTGCCGAAGATGATGTGAAACACGAGGAAATCGTCGATCGGTGACCGGGGATATCCGATTGCCTCGGCAAACGCGTCCGACGATTGCACGGCGAAACGCGCCCCGAACAGGCCGGTGTAGAGCGCGACATCGCCCACCGTCACGGTGCGCGGCGTGGCATGGCGGATGACCTGGCCAATGCGAAAATCCTCAAAAAAATTGCCAGGACTCGTCTTCCCCATCGTCAAATTCCTCACTTCGAAGCCGGCGGTTGTTGCGGGCTACATAACCCAGTGCGGCGGGGCGGGAAAGGCGGGCCCATTAGCGAAAAATTTTCACGCAACCGTGAGAATCCGCACGAAACCCTCACGCCAGATGCCTCGTAGCTCACTCTGACGCTGACATGAATGTGACGCCCCTGCACGGTGTTAGTTTGTTATAGGGTCTGCAAA
>JASHVC010000220.1 GCA_030039655.1 Xanthobacteraceae bacterium
GTGGCCACGGGGGAGGCATTGTGCCGCTCGACGTTCGCCAGCTCTATCTTCGACAGATCACGATCATTGGTAATCCGGTTGACCGTGAACTCGACTATGACACCAGTCTTGAGGCGGCGGCGGTTGGCCGTTGGAAGGTGATAATTGACCGGGTCATGCCGCTGTCGCAGGCTGCGCAAGCGCACGAGCTTGTCGAGAGTCGTGCTGGTATCGGCAAAGTCTTGCTCAATCCAAAATTCGATTTTTGACAGGTGGTCAGCCTCTCGTTTCTCATCAGAGCCGCAACTTATCAGGGATCCACGCATAGATCCTAGGAAACGTCTCTGGCATCAAACGTCACGAGGCGCACTGACGACGACTGACGCGATCGGGCTAAAGCCGACATCGCTCGGGATTCATTCCTGGCCCGAAATTTTCGACGCTCGCTATCGCCGACGCGATGGGATTATGAACGGACATGGTCGAAATGTAGTAAGAGAGCGCGTTGGACCCGTTTCGTCATTTGCCGGCCGGGATTTGCCGCAGCGCAACGCTGGGCTAGTTTATCCTACTAGCGACGATGGAGTACGATGATCGCGGTAGGTTTCTAGCGCGAGGGAGCGCTACTCAATATTTCAAAGCGCAATTTGGCAATAAGGTCTCGTAACTCATCGAAATATTTTTCATGTTCTTGCGGCGCCGCAATCGGCAGCATGGGGGGGGTGACGCGCCGGAATTGTGCCAAATGCATGCGCCGCTTACGGAGGGACAAAGACGAATCTGCCAGTTCTACAGCGCAAGCTGGCTCAGCAAAGTGGGCAGGTTATCCGTTCGATCAAGCGCCCACAAAGCCTGTAAGACCACGTCCGTCCGCTCCTGTGACCAGCGCTTGCCGATATTGCTGCGGAATTTCTGTTCGACATCTGCACGAGTCATCGGTTGCCCGGCGAAACCAGGCATGCTGTCGACCAAGCGGTTTATCTTTCGACCGTCGCTTAGGGTAACGGTGAGGCGCGTTGGCGGCACATTGATGGTGAGCGTGGCGAACGCAGAATCTTCCTTGACGGTAATCTTGCGCATGAGAGCGCGAATGCGCGGATCGTGAAGCTTTTCCGGCGCGTAGCTGTCGTTGTCAAGACGACCGTCAGACATGGCCCGTGCTACGAGGTACGGCAAGCTATGGTCGGCTGTCTCTTTGGTATCCGGCGCCCATTTCTCGGGATCGCTCCCGGCCATTTGGTAGCCCCGACGGGTAGTACCAATCTCAATCGCATTGATGCGGTCGAGATTTCCTATCTCTTTAGCGACGGCGATACCGGCGACTATTGCGGTTTGGGCCGTGATATGGGCGGGGTAGGTCTTAAGACCGCACTGGTTGATCCGAAATGGTACGTCCCGACCGCCGAAGGCGCTGACATCAACCTCGGCCGGCTCCGCTACAAGCTTAAAGAAGCCGAACCGACCCTCAAAAATTGGTGCTGGCCCAGTGAGCCCAGCACGCGCCAGCATTGCAGCGAACACCCCGTTGCGGCCAGCTTCGGCGTCCGCAACCCCCTTCCAGTCGGACAACGCCTGTACTCGGGTCTGCCCCATCGAGATATGATCGTTGAGCGCGAGATTAACTGCCTGGGTTAGTCCGTCCGAAGAAAGCTTCATCAGCTTGCCAGCAGCGAGCGCGACTGCCGGAAGGCTCAACACCGGAACGTCCCAGCCGCGGGCGGCCATGCTGGTGTCGAAGACGTCGATCAGCCGGCAGTTAATCTCATACGCAAGAGCGATTGCGGTAATAAGCTCCCTAGCGCTTGCCCGCTCGGCCTCGGCTACCGCAAGACAAGCCGCGATATCATCGCTTGGATGACCGGTAACGCGTCCGACGTAGGAGTCATTTAGGTCGAGATAGCGAAAGGCGGCGCAATTGGCGGAGGCCGCAAGATCGGGCGCGGCACGCCGATTGGTTCCGATAACAGTCGCGCTGCCGCCACCGCTGGCGAGTACTACGTCGCGGCAAATGCGTACAGGTTTCTCGTCGAAGGCTGCGAGACCGCAACCGAGCGAGTCAATGAGATGCACTTTGACCTGCTCGACCGTCGCCTCATCGAGATCATCGTAGTGTAGCCCGTGGGCATACGCGGCGAGCCGCTCCGCGAGCGGGCCCTTGCCCGGGTCAAGTACCAGCGTCGGACTGTTTTCTGCCCATGCAATCTGCGACCAAATTGGAAGAACGGTTGCGCCCACGGCGAGACGTAAGAGCTGTCTACGCGGGATTTCCATTGTAATCTCCCACTAGACCTCTGCCAGACCGCTAGGACGAGAGAGTCCGCCGAAATTGCAGCCGGCTGCCAACTGTATGGTAGCACGCATACGGGCTTTGGACATAGCACCGGTGAGTGCCGAAGGCTGCTTCTCGTTGCAGTGCACTTCGTTTAAAAGTGGCACTGAACGTCGCGATACGCACCGATCAAATCTGACGCGATCGACTAATAGCCGACCTCGCTGGGGGATTGTTTTCCTGCCGGAAATTTTTGCAGTCGCAAGCAGACGAGCGCGGAACGAAGCAGGCCACGCTTGTGAAGCAAAGGGAACTGGCTTCAAGCCAGGAAGAACCCAGCAAAGTGCTGTATCACCTTGTCTGGGACCTCTTCCTGGATGTAGTGGCCGCACTCGATCGCCTCGTGTGCGACAATGTTCGACGCGAAGCGCTTCCATACATCGAGAAATTCACGAGCGCGCTCTGGGGATTGGCCTCGTGCACCCCAAAGCAAGAGTAGCGGCATATCGATTTTCTTGTCCTTATCGGCCGTATCCATCTCGAAGTCGCAGGTTGCTGTAGCCCGATAATCGCGGCACGAGCCGGTGATGGTTTTCAGCGTGTAGCAGCGGATGTACTCGTTGATCGCCGTGTCGGTCAGGAACCCGATGCCGGTGCCACCGCGGATCGCCATCCGGCTCTTGAGAAAGAACTCCACCGGCACCGCGCCGATTAGGCGTTCGGGAAACGGCTCAGGCTGCGCCATGAAGCCCCAATGCCAGGTTCCAATCACCCAATTCTTGGTGATGTTGGTCCACACATAATAGTTGGGCAAAACATCCATGAGGCAGGCTTTGACGACACGTTCGGGATGATCGAGGCACAGCCGATGCGTGGCGCGGCCGCCGCGATCGTGACCCGCGATCATGAAGCGTCGGTATCCCAGTTGCTCCATGACTTCGATTAGATCGCGTGCCATCTCACGGAAGCTGAAATTAATGTTCTCGGGACCCGGTTCCGGCAGCGAGCTGTCGCCGTACCCGCGCAGGTCGGGAAGAACGACGTGATATTGCTGGGCAAGCCGTGCCGCGACTTTGTACCAGGTGGTGTGGTTTTCAGGATTGCCATGGACAAGCAGGAGCGGCGGTCCGGAGCCGCCGTGGCGCAGCCTGATGACGGCGCCGCTGGTCCGCATGTCTAGGTGCTTAAAGCCCGGAAAGTTCGTCGCCATCTCGGCCGAGCCCCAGCGCGCTGGGTCGCGTCGGTAATCGGCTTCGGTTGCCTCCGCCATGACGCTCGCAGCTTGGATTGGTGTTGGTGATTGTGCTCGCGCTGTAGAACTCAATGCTCCTGCTGCCGCCATGCCGGCGGCCGCAGCCTGCACGAGATTGCGGCGGGTGGGGCCAAGTTTACCGGTGCTCACGTCGTCCTCCCGAAGGTGGCTCTTAACGTTGCGGGCGAAATTAGTGTCTGCTGCCGACGCTGCATAATGCTATTTTGCGATCAGGGTATTACGGCTTGGTGATGGGTGACATGATGCAAGTGAGTGATCGCATCGGACGCCGGATGAAGCTGCACGATCTCCACGTCCTGATGACCGTGGTTCAGACCGGCAGCATGAGCAAAGCGGCCGCACTCTTGAATACAGGGCAGTCGGCGATCTCCCGATCCGTTGCGGATTTGGAAAACGCGTTTGGTGTGTTGCTGCTCGATCGCAGCCATCAAGGCGTCAAGCCGACCGAGTACGGTCGTGCTTTGCTCGACGGTGGGACCGCTGTGTTCGACGATCTGCGGCAAACGGTGAAGAACATGGAGTTTCTCGCCGACCCTACGGCGGGAGACCTACGCGTAGGCTGCAACCATGTTCTGGCGGCGAGTTTTGTCTCAGTCGCCGTCGATAAATTATCGCGGCGCTACCCTCGTGCCGTATTTCATCTCGTGACCGCGCACGTGGAGGCGCAGAAACGTGAGCTGACCGAGCGCAACCTGGACCTCCTGGTCGCCCGCAAAGTTGAGTTCGCTGTGGACGACCGCTTCAATTACGAATTTCTTTTCGACGAATCGTATTCAATCGTTGTCGGCACGCGAAACCCCTTGGCTCGCCGGCGATCGATCGATCTTGGGGAACTCGCGAATGAGCCGTGGGTCTTGCCGCCGTCGGGAAGCACATCCGGGCGGGTCGCAATGGAGGCCTTTCGCTCCAACGGACTAGATTACCCGCGTGCGTCGGTGATTTCGGAACTCGCGGATGTAAGAGCGAGCCTACTGATGACGGGCCGTTTTATTTCGATTTTCCCAGTATCCATTTTGCGACTTCCCGCCAAACGTCATGAATTGAAGGCGTTGTCCATCAAGCAGCCGCTGATCAGCGTACCGGTTGGGATTCTCACCTTGAAAAACCGCGCTATCGGCCCTCTTGCAAAAATGTTTGTCGATACTGCGCGTGATCTTGCGAAAGGGCTGGCGACAAGAAAACGTAAAGGGCCCGATCTGCGGTAACGGCGAGAGTCGCCGAACAACGCTTCGATCATCCCCAATACCCGACCGCCGAGACAAACGGATAGGCCTTCCCGCTGACCAAGGTCCGGTGACAGCTTTGCTGCGCTGCATATAGGAAGCGACTGGTAGCGATTGGCACTGAGCGAAAGGTTGGCCCATCACCCGCTCGGTCGAAGTTGGATGTGTTACCGACATCGCGAGGGAATCATTCCTAACCCGAAAAATTTGACGGTCGCGATTTTCGACGCGATGGAGTGAGGAGCAGACGTTCAGGAAATGCGGCATTTCGTTGAAGCTGTCGAGTCGCGCGGAGGAATTTCACCTCCGCGCGCTCCCAGAACCGTGCATGAACCTCTCGATTCACACGGCTCCCGATGTTCAGCCGCTGCCATGACATAACGACCAATGAGCAAAGAGCGTTGGGTTGGCGCGGCGGAACCGGGCAAACCAATCTCTTCCACCCTTGGTCTGGTGGCGCATCGATTTGAACTTGCGACGCGCCCACCGAATGACATAGGCATCGATCCGCACCAGCGTCGGACGCAACTGCGTCTTGTAGAAGTGGCCGTAGTAGGTGATCCAGCCGCGGATGCACGGGTTGTATCTCCGGGCCAAGTCAGTCAGGGATTTGTCGCTGCGGTGATGCAGCGCCCAGCCGCGAATTTCCCGGCTGACGCGCGTCAACGCCTTCGGACTGGCAGCGGGGCTGGAAACTGTGCGCGAAAATGCGTCTGTCCCTCTTCAACCACATTATCTTCCGGGCTCGAAACTGGAAGCCGAGAAAATCAAAGTGGATGTTGGGGAAGTTGCACTGCCGATTTGCATCCTTGCAGTAGACGATCTTTGTCTTCTGTGGATGTAGCACCAGCTTGCAGACCACGAAGCGGTCGGCAATCGCGTCCCAGAGTGCCCGTGCCTCGTTGGCGCTCTTGCAATGACAAATAATGTCGTCCGCGTATCGCTCGAACGAAATGTGCGCAAACTTTCGCGCCATCCACGCATCGAACGGGATGGTAGAGACGAGCCTTGAAGCGACAGCCTTTGCGGAGCCTCACTGTTGCTGACGCTTTCACGTCAGTGCCCTCACCGAGCCGGCATGGCTTCTTGAACTCGCCTCCCCAAGCAGAACCCGGCGTGCAGATTTCCCGCACCGGGCTCCCCAGATGTCATTCGCGAAGAGCGCCATATCACACCGTCGGATGCAAGTTTCGAGCGAAAGGTAGCTCGAACCACGGTCGATCGCCCAACTGTGCCCAACTCAGCCGACGGCGTTGGCCACGGCGTTCTAGGGCTTGCTTCCACTGTCGCTGGATTTGATGGCGGATCCAGCTCAGCTTACGGTCGCAGTGGTGCAGAGCAAAGTATTGGTAGAAGCCACGCAGCATCACCGTCAGGTGTTGCTGCTGTTCGCGTCTCTTCCAATGCCTATGTGCAAGCAGCCACTCGCGGATGCGAGCAAGAAGCGTTCTGCAGCTCTTGGCGCTGGGGATACGGATCAGAGCGAACCGACCGCTCCGATCCACACCACAGACATGCTTGAAGCCGAGGAGCTCAAACGTTTCCGGCCTCTGTCCATGCTTGCCACGCATGCTGGCGGCAAAGCGTCCAAAGAGCAGCATCCGAGTTTTATCCTCGGCCAGTTCCAGATTGAACCGCGCGAACCGCTCACGCAACTGGCGTTGGAAGTTCTGCGCGTCGTCCTGGAATTGGAAGCATCCCACAAAGTCATCAGCAAAACGCACCAAGTACGCCTCGCCCCGACACAGTGATTTGAATTTCTTCTCAAACCAAAGATCGAGCGTGAAGTGCAGATACAGATTACTAAGCACAGGCGATATGGGTCCCCCTTGCGGGGTCCCTTCCTTGGCTGGAAAGAACACACCGTCTTGCATTGCCCCGGCCTTCAGCCATTTCGAGATCAGCTGAAGGATGATCGGATCAGCAATCCGGTGGGCCACCATCCGGCGCAGCCATTGATGATCGATACGAGTGAAGTAGCTGCGGATATCGGCCTCGAACACATGGCTCACCTTCTTGGTCACGATATGCAGGCGTAGTGCCTGCAAGGCATGATGAGGGTTGCGCCCTGGTCGAAAGCCATAACTGCAATCGAGGAACTCGGCCTCATACACAGCCTCGAGAATGCGCGCGACCGCCCGCTGAAGCAGCCGGTCCGCGACAGTGGGAATCCCCAGTGGTCGCGTCCCGGTCTTGCCCGGCCCTTTGGGTATCTCAACCCGCCGAACCGGCGGTGCTCGGTACGTGCCTGCTTTTAGCTGCGCATAAATCTCCTCGACCCGCTGCTCCATCTCGCCCGCAAAATGTTCGGTGGTTTCCCCGTCGACGCCGCTCGCTGCGTGCCGGTTCATCGTTAGCCAAGTTTCCTTGAGAAACGCCGGTGTCAGCAAATGTGCCAACGAGGTAAAACGCACCTGTCGATCTAGTCTGGCTTTCTTCGCTATCTGACTCAGTTCTGTTGACACCAAACTCCTGCCTCTGTGCGTGCGGGTGATGTTTCCCTGAAGTCAGTCTTCATCTGCTTCGCCGCTTCCCCCTGTACGCGGCTTTCCCGCGCTCCGAGTACTACCAGCGAATCCGACTTCCGCTGCAGCGTCTGCCTTTCTCAGGAATGATCCATATCGTCCGGCATACTCGGCACGCTTCCGCCACGCACCGAGACCACAGTGGACCTCTCAGGTTCCTTGATGCTTCCTTCTCCGAACGTGCCGTGCGCTCTGACCCCGCCGCAGTCTCCAGCCACCTCGCCTTTGACGGTGACCTACTTTTGCCTTCCAGCCACTACGACTCTGTCGGCCTGCGGATTCTTATCTTTACGAGGCTGAACCGCTTCACTTTCGTTACGGCCCGCGCGTCGCTCTGCCTACGCTTAGCTCATGTCGTTACCTCCATAAGCCCAAGGCTCGATTCCCGGTGGGGTGGCTCTTCCCCTTGCCGGGACGGGAATTTCACCCGCTGGAAGCATCAGGCTTGGCCTGACGCACCGTAGTGCAGGAATAGATTCGCCAACAAGGGCGAGATCACCCCACCCTGTGGCGTCCCCGCCACGCGCGGCACGATACTGCCGTCCTCCATTTGCACCGGCGCCTTCAGCCAGCGTTCGATGTAGAGCAGTGCCCACCGACAGTCCGTGTGATGACGGACGGCTTTGAGCATCAACTCCCAATCGATGCTGTCAAAGAAGCCCTTGATGTCGAGATCCAGCACCCAGTCATGGCGCCAACAACGCTCACGAGCTGTGCGCACGGCATCATGTGCAGATCGACCGGGCCTGTAACCATAGGAGTCGACGTGGAATGTCGGCTCCAGATGTGGCTGCAGGAAACGACGAGCGACTTCCTGGGCGACACGATCCGCAACCGTCGGGATGCCCAATGGTCGCGTGCCGCCGTTCGCTTTCGGAATTTCCACTCGCCGCACCGGCGGAGGAAAGTAGCTCCCTGACGACAACCGATTCCAGAGCTTGTAGAGGTTGCCCGAAAGGTTGGCCTCAAACTCCAGAATCGACTTACCATCCACGCCAGCCGCCCCCTGATTGGCCTTCACACGCTTGAAGGCTTCCCAGACTTCCCGCTTGGGGATCTTGAACGGCTTTGCCTCGTCCACGGGTTCCTCCCGTTTCCAGTTGGCCAATGGCCAAGGCTGAACAACGCAGCCCCTTTGCTCCGGCCCCATTACAGGGCTTTCGACGCTACTACGGGCTGCTCCGCCCCTACGCTCCGCTTCGGTACTCTCGCCCTCGCGGTGGGAGCCGCTTGCGGCTTGTCCCTTCACGCCGTCGGCGTGACGAAGCGCAGGTTCTCACGGTAGGGTCGGAGACTGGCGCGCCGGTGTAGGTCGAAGTTTGTGTTCCCTGTTTTCTCGCCCTTTCGTCTGCGAGTGTCACACGATCTCGACCATGCCACGTTTCCAATCTCCGCCACCTCGAACGCAGCGTGCGGATTTCCCGCTCTACGCTCTCCTGTTTACTTCACGCCAAGGTTTATGGGGCCTATCCTACCGGAGCGACTTTCGGCGATGCGTGCCGTACCCGATAGCCATTGAACAGCTTCAAGGTTTCGTACAGCCACCGCCTACTCCACCGCTTCCAGCCGAAGCCCTTTCGTTTCCGAGCTCGCATCATTTGGCGCCGAACCTTCTTTTCCACCCAGTCTTTGATGAAGCTGAAGCACTCGCTGGAATTTCCGACCGCAAAGTAGTTCACCCACCCTCGCAGCATCGGGTTGATAACTTGCACGACCCGATTGACTGGTTGTGATTGGTGGCAGCGGAACACGTCCTTAAGCTTCCGCAGCAGCGCCGTTCGTTTCTTGAGCTTCGGCGTGTAGTTGGCACGCCCTCGACGACTGCGCACGCGGCGAAAATCGAATCCCAGGAAGCCGAAGCTCTCGCTTCGACAGAGATCTACGATTCGACTCTTCTCTTCATTGATCTCGACCTGTAGCTCGGCCAATTCCTCCCGGAGTCGTTTCTCTACCGCCACTCTCAGCCAGTCGCGTCGCGGGTGGGCGTCCACCAAGATCACCAGATCATCGGCAAAACGTGCGTACTCGATGTAGGTGTACTTGCCGCAGCGCGTCGTTTCCTTCGCCCGCTCCAGCATCTGATCCACCTCGTTGAGGTAGAGATTGCTGAGTAACGGCGAGATCACGCCGCCCTGCGGAACGCCGCATCGACCGTTGGTTTTCAGCATAATCTTCAGCAGGTGCATCACATCTGGATCATCCACCCGCCTTGCCACCTTGGCCAACAGCCGATCGTGCCGGACATTGTCAAAATAGCTGTGCAGGTCAATGTCTATGACGTGTGTCTTGCGCTGAAAGATGGCTCGGGCCACGCGATCGACCGCTTCGTGAGCTGTCCGCTTGGGACGATATCCAAATGAACCAGGTTGGAAGTCGGCCTCGAAGATCGGCTCCAACACGAGCTTGAGCGCACCTTGCACCACCCGATCCCGGATTGCAGGTATCGACAGGACGCGGACCTTGCCCCCGTCCTTCGGTATTTCCTGTCTCCGCGCCGGCAGCGGCACGTACCTGCGCCCTACGAGTTCGTCCGCAATCTGTTCGAGGAAAGCGTCCACGCCTTGCGTTTCGATGGCCGCGAAGGTCACTCCGTCGATACCTGGAGCACCATCGTTCTCTTTGGCCAGCGCATACGCCTGACGCAGCGTCTCCAGCTTGCAGACATGGACGTACAATCCCCAGAAACGCCAGGATTTATCAGCCTTCGCCTTGACGTATATTCTCCGC
>JASHVC010000221.1 GCA_030039655.1 Xanthobacteraceae bacterium
AACCAATTTAGACGAAATGGACACGCTCCTCGATCAATCCACTCTCACTGACCTTGCCGAACGCCTGGTCGCTGCCGCCAAGCGCGCGGGCGCGGACACGGCCGACGCCATCGCGGTGCGCGGCGCCTCTCTTTCGGTCGACGTGCGCGACGGCGCCGTCGAGGAATCCCAGCGCTCCGAGGGCGACGACGTCGGCCTGCGCGTGCTGGTCGGCAAGAAGCAGGCGGTGGTATCCACCAACGACATCAAGGGCGACGGTCTCGATGCGCTTGCCGAGCGCGCGGTGGCGATGGCACGCGCCGCTCCCGAGGATCGCTTCGCCGGCCTCGCCGACCCAGACCTGCTTGCTCGCAACTTTCCGGCGCTCGACTTGCTCGATCCGGACATGCCATCGGTCGAGGTGCTGGAAAAACGCGCGCATGAGGCCGAAGCGGCGGCGCTCGCGGTCACCGGCGTTACCAAGTCCGGCGGCGCCTCGGCATCATCGGGCATCGGCGGCCTTGTGCTGGTGACAAGCCACGGCTTTCGCGGCGCCACCCTTTCGTCGAGCCACTCGATCTCCATGTCGGCGATCGCCGGCAACGGCACCGGCATGGAAACCGATTACGATTTTACCTCGAAGCTGCATGCATCGGACCTCGAAAGCGCGCAGAAGATCGGGCGCAGCGCCGGCGAGCGCGCGGTCAAGCGGCTCAATCCGCGCAAGGTGGCGAGTCGCCGGGTGCCGGTGGTGTTCGATACCCGCATCTCCGGCTCGCTCGTCGGCCACCTCGCCAGCGCCGCCAATGGCAGCGCGATCGCACGCAAGACCAGTTTCCTGAAAGAGAAACGCGGCGAGCAGATCTTCGCTCGCGGCATCGATATCGTCGACGATCCGCTGCGCAAGCGCGGCTTGCGTTCGCGGCCGTTCGACGCCGAAGGCGTCGGCGCCAAGGTGCAGAAGATCGTCGAAGACGGCGTGCTCAAAACCTGGCTGCTCGACAGCGCCACCGCGCGCGAGCTCAACCTGCAGACCACCGGCCACGCGCAACGCGGCGTCTCATCGACACCATCGCCGGGACCGACCAATCTGCACCTGACGCCCGGCAGCAAAACCGCACAGGAACTGATCGGTGAAATCAAGGATGGCTTCTTTGTCACCAGCCTGATCGGCATGGGCGTCAACATGGTGACCGGCGATTACAGCCGCGGCGCCTCCGGATTCTGGATCGAGAACGGCGAACTGACATATGCGGTGAGCGAAGTCACGATCGCCGGGCAATTGCTGGAAATGTTCAAGAGTCTCGAACCGGCAAACGATCTGACATTCCGCTACGGAACGAACGCGCCGACCGTGCGCGTGGAGGGCCTGACGGTTGCAGGCCACTGAGGCGGTCGACCTTACGCGAGCCGCGGAGCGCCTTGCCGCGTCCGTGCGCGAAGCCGGCGCGCTGGCGCTTTCCATGTTCGGGACGCCGATCAAAAACTGGACCAAAGGCGCCTCATCGCCGGTCTCCGAAGCCGACATCGCCGTCGACAAGCTGTTGCGCGAGCGCTTGAGCGAAGCGGAGCCCGGCGCAGGCTGGCTGTCGGAGGAAAGCGTCGACGACCCCGCGCGCCTCGCCGCGCGTTTTGTCTGGATCGTCGATCCGATCGACGGCACCCGCGCCTACATTGCAGGCCTGCCCGAATGGGTGGTTTCGGCGGCCCTGGTGGATAATGGCCGCCCGGTTGCGGCCTGCCTGTTCGCTCCGGTCAGCGGCGAATTTTTTGCCGCAGTCGCGGGCGGCGGTGCGACATGTAACGAAGCGGCGATCACGGTCTCTCCCGGAGAGTCGCTTGGCGGCACTCGCATCGCCGGGCCGAAGAACTTTCTGGAAAAGCTGCCGGCGTTCGACCCGCCCGTCACCATCGTTCCGCGCATTCCTTCGCTGGCGCTGCGCCTCGCCAGGGTCGCGCAGGGCATCATCGATGCCGCTATTGCGGGCGGCAACAGCCACGACTGGGACCTTGCGGCAGCGGACCTTTTGGTGCACGAAGCGGGCGGCGCGCTTACCCCGCTTACTGGCGAGTCGCTGACTTACAATCGTCCGGAGCCGCGACACGGGATGCTGATCGCCGCCGGGCGCGATCGGCATGCGGCGCTCCTGAAACTGCTCAAAGACCAACGCCTCGGGTCTTCATAATTCGAAGGCGAAGCGCTTGGAACAAACATCATGCCCGACCCCGCCCCCAATCCGCCGGCCAAACAATTGCTCCATCTCGTCTTCGGCGGCGAGTTGGAGAGTCTCGGCACCAGCGACTTCAAGGACCTCGCCAAGCTCGACATCGTCGGCATCTATCCGAACTACGCCACCGCCTACGCCGCCTGGAAGGCGAAGGCGCAAGGCACGGTCGACAACGCGCAGATGCGCTACTACATCGTGCACCTGCATCGCTTGCTCGATCCGCAATCCGCTTAATGCAGATAGGGACGACTTCTCGACCCGTGACGGCAAGCTCACGGCCAACGGCAATCCCACACCTTGGCACACCAACGGCCAAGGTGGCGGACACACGAAGATGCGGTAGGATCAATGCCGCGCCGCTAATCCGCTCTGGGGAGAGCTGAGTTTGCCGGATCGTCTACCCCTTGCACTGCGCGCCTATCGGTTTGCCTCTCGCGCCGCAACGCCGCTGACGCCGTGGCTGCTTGCCCAACGGCTTGATCGCGGCAGGGAGCACCCGACCCGCCTC
>JASHVC010000222.1 GCA_030039655.1 Xanthobacteraceae bacterium
CAACTGGAAGCCGTCTAGCTCGGGCATGCACACGTCGATGAGAACGACCGCGACATCGTTCTTGAGCAGGTACGCCAGCGCCTCCCGTGCTGACGACGTCTTGATCAGATTTTCTCCGAGGTCGCCTAAGATCACCTCGTAGGCCAGAAGCTTATCCGGCTGATCGTCCACCAGAAGGACGTTGACTTTGTCCGTCATGGCTGTCGCCTAGCGATGCAGCCACATCCGCAAGGCGGAGAGCAGCTGTTCGGTATTCACGGGCTTGGCGAGGTAGTCGGAGGCGCCCGCCTCCAGGCATTTCTCGCGGTCGCCCTTCATGGCCTTGGCGGTCAGCGCGATAATCGGCAGGCGCCGGTACGCCCTGTTCTGGCGGATTTTCCCGATCGTCTGGTAGCCGTCCATCTCCGGCATCATGATGTCCATGAGCACAATGGCGAGCGACGGCGTCTCCTCGATCAGAGTGATAGCCTCGCGGCCGGTCGTCGCGGTGAGTACGTTCATGCCGCGGCGTTCAAGGGCACTCGCCAGCGCAAAGATGTTGCGCGGATCGTCGTCGACCAGAAGCACCGTGCGGCCGACCAAGTCCTCATCGGACGAGTTGAGCTGCTCCAGCATGTGCTGCTTCTCGGGCGGCAGGTCAGTGATGACCCGATGTAGGAACAGGGCCGTTTCGTTCAGCAATCGCTCCGGCGACTCAACGCCCTTGACCACGATGCTGCGCGCCATGGTGTGAAGCTGCGCGTCCTCCTCGGCCGACAATTCGCGGCCGGTGAAAACAACGACGGGGACATCGGCAAGGCTGCGGTCGGCTCGCATGCGCTCAAGCACCTCGAAGCCCGACATATCGGGCAGGCGGAGATCCAGCACCACGCAATCGCACGCGCGCTCCTGCATGATGCTCAGCGCCTCACTGCCCGTATTGGCATCGACGATCTCGATATCGTCGTGGCCGAGCAGTTCGTGAATACTTATCTGCTCGGCCTTGTTGTCCTCGACAACCAGCAAACGCTTCCGGCGTGGCTCGGCAAATTCCTTAATGCGGGAAAGCGCGTCCGCAATACCCTCACGCGTCGTCGGCTTGGTCACAAACGAGAAGGCACCGCGGGCAAGCCCATGCTGGCGATCCTCATCGAGCGTGACAATCTGCACCGGAATGTGCCGAGTGAGGGGATTCTGCTTAAGCTGGCTGAGCACGTTCCAACCCAGCATGTCGGGCAGGAATACATCGAGCGAAACCGCAATCGGCTGATATTGCTTGGCGAGATTTATCGCGTCGTCGCCACGCATGGCTAAGAGCGCCTTAAAGCCCTTGTCGCGCGCCAAGTCGATGAGGATGCGCGCGTAGTGCGCATCGTCCTCGACAATGAGAAGGATCGGATCGCCCACTTGGACGTTGACGCGATCGTCGGGGATCGGCTCGATCGTGCGCTCGGGCGCAAGATGCAGGCCGGCGAGCTGTGTGGCCGGAGTGAAACCGGCCGCTGCCTGAGTCGATGCGCTCGGACCCACATATTTGAGCGGGAGATAGAGTGTGAAGGTCGATCCGGACCCCGGCGCGCTGCGCAAGTGGATTTCGCCGCCAAGCAGGCTCGCCAGCTCGCGGCTAATAGCCAGCCCGAGGCCGGTGCCGCCATATTTGCGGCTGGTCGAGGCGTCGGCCTGCTGGAATGCCTCGAAAATGATCTTCTGCTTCTCCAGCGGAATGCCGATGCCGGTGTCCGAGACTTCAAACGCCACCACGCCGGGCGCTTGGCTAAGTACCGGGTGCTCGGCGCTCCAGCCGCCGACGGCGACGTTCACGTTGAGGCGCACACCGCCCTGGGCAGTGAACTTGAAGGCGTTCGACAGCAAGTTCTTGAGAACCTGCTGCAGGCGCTTGGTGTCGGTGGTGATCGTACGTCCCAGATTGGGATCGACGTGAACCTCGAACGACAACTGTCGCGTTTCCGCCTCGTGACGGAACGGACGCGCCACCATGTCGAGCAGGTTGGCGAAGAATACATCCTCGGCATCGACTGTGACGGTGCCCGACTCGATCTTCGACAGATCCAAAATGTCGCTGATGAGGTTGAGTAGGTCGGTGCCAGCGCCGTGAATGGTGCGGGCGAATTCCACCTGCTTGCCCGTAAGGTTGCCTTCCGGATTGTCGGTTAGCTGCTGCCCAAGGATCAGGATCGAATTCAGTGGCGTGCGCAACTCGTGCGACATATTGGCTAGGAATTCCGACTTGTACTTTGAGGTCAGCGCCAACTCGGTCGCTTTTTCTCCCAAAGCGCGGCGCGCCTGCTCGATTTCCTGGTTCTTGCGCTCCACTTCCACATTGCGCTCAGCGAGCTGCTGCGCCTTTTGCTCCAACTGGTCATTGGTCTGTTGCAGCTCCCGCTGCTGTGCCTGCAATTCGCCGGCCAGCTGCTGCGACTGCTTGAGCAGACCTTCGGTCTGCATCGTAGCTTCGATCGAGTTGAGCACGATGCCGATCGAGGTGGTGAGCTGTTCAAGGAACATCGTCTGCAGCGTGGTGAACTCGTGAATCGAAGCAAGTTCGATGACCGCCTTGACCTGGCTCTCGAACAGCACCGGCAGCACGATATTGTTGCGTGGCGCCATCTTAAGCAGAGCCGATGAGATCGGCACAGAGCCGCCGGGCAGATCGGTGATCAGCATACGCCGCTTATCGACGGCGCACTGGCCGATCAATCCTTCACCGGCGCGCAAAGTCTTGGGATGGCCGTTTGCTCCGTCGTCGGCATAAGCAGACAGCAGATTGAGGCTGTGAACGTTCTCCTCGTTGCTTTCAATCTGATAAATCACACCCTGATGCGCGTTGACGAGTGGAGTGAGCTCCGAGAGCAAGAGCCGGCCGACCGTCGTCAGATCGCGCTGGCCTTGCAGCATGTTGGTGAACTTGGCCAAGTTGGTCTTCAGCCAATCCTGCTCCGTATTGCGGTCGGTGGTCAGCCGCAAATTGTCGATCATGGTGTTGATGTTGTCTTTAAGCTCGGCCACTTCGCCGCGCGCTTCCACCTGGATCGATCGCGTCAGGTCGCCTTTGGTGACGGCGGTGGCCACCTCGGCGATGGCGCGCACCTGCGTGGTCAGATTGGCCGCGAGCAGGTTCACGTTGCCGGTCAAATCCTTCCAGGTACCGGCCGCGCCGGGCACGTTGGCCTGACCGCCGAGACGGCCCTCCACGCCGACTTCGCGCGCCACGGTTGTGACCTGATCGGCGAAGGTCGCCAGCGTATCGGTCATGTTGTTGATAGTCTCGGCGAGAGCGGCCACCTCGCCTTTCGATTTCACCGCGAGGTTTTGCCGGAGATCGCCGTTGGCGACCGCGGTCACCACCTTTACGATGCCGCGCACCTGCTCGGTGAGGTTGGCGGCCATGACGTTCACGGTATCGGTCAGATCCTTCCAAGTGCCGGCGACACCTGGCACTTGCGCTTGCCCGCCGAGCAACCCCTCAGTGCCGACTTCGCGCGCCACGCGCGTGACTTCCGAGGCAAAGCCGTTGAGCTGATCCACCATCGTATTGATGGTGTTTTTCAGTTCCAGAATCTCGCCTTTCACATCCACGGTGATCTTGCGGCTGAGGTCACCGCGGGCCACTGCCGTCGTCACCTCGGCGATGTTGCGCACCTGGGTCGTCAAATTTGCCGCCAGCAGGTTGACGTTGTCGGTGAGGTCCTTCCAGGTGCCGCCGACGCCCGGCACCACGGCCTGGCCACCCAAACGTCCGTCGGTTCCGACCTCGCGCGCCACGCGCGTCACTTCCGCGGCGAACGAGCGCAGCTGCTCCACCATGGTGTTCAGAGTGTCCTTGAGCAGCAGCATTTCGCCGCGCACGTCCACCGTGATCTTCTTCGACAAATCGCCGCCGGCAATGGCGGTCGCCACTTCGGCGATGTTGCGCACCTGTGCAGTCAGGTTCGACGCCATGAAGTTGACGTTGTCGGTCAAGTCCTTCCAGGTGCCGGCGACGCCAGGCACCCCCGCCTGACCGCCGAGCTTGCCTTCAGTACCGACCTCGCGCGCCACGCGCGTCACTTCGGACGCAAACGCGTTGAGCTGATCCACCATCGTGTTGATGGTGTTCTTCAGTTCGAGAATTTCACCTTTCACGTCGACCGTGATCTTGCGGCCGAGATCGCCGCGGGCCACCGCCGTCGTCACCTCGGCGATGTTGCGCACTTGCGCGGTGAGATTGCCCGCCATGGAGTTGACGCTGTCGGTCAGGTCCTTCCACGTGCCGGCGACGCCGGGCACGTTGGCTTGACCGCCAAGGCGGCCTTCGGTGCCCACCTCGCGTGCCACGCGCGTCACCTCGCCGGCGAAGCGGTTGAGCTGATCCACCATGGTGTTCAGCGTCTCCTTTAGCTGCAGAATTTCGCCGCGCACGTCGACGGTAATCTTGCGCGAAAGGTCACCGCCGGCGATGGCGGTTGCCACTTCGGCGATGTTGCGCACCTGGCCGGTGAGGTTCGAAGCCATCGAATTCACCGAGTCGGTCAAATCTTTCCAAGTGCCGCCGACGCCCGGCACATTGGCTTGGCCGCCAAGCTTGCCTTCGGTGCCGACCTCGCGCGCCACGCGCGTCACTTCAGCCGCAAAGGCATTGAGCTGGTCGACCATGGTGTTGAGCGTGTCTTTCAGCTCGAGAATTTCGCCGCGCACGTCGACGGTGATCTTGCGCGAAAGGTCGCCGCGCGCGACGGCGGTGGCCACTTCGGCGATGTTGCGCACCTGACCGGTGAGGTTCGAGGCCATCGAATTCACCGAGTCGGTCAAATCCTTCCAGGTACCCGCGACGCCGCGCACCATGGCTTGACCGCCGAGCTTGCCCTCGGTGCCGACCTCGCGGGCCACGCGCGTCACCTCTCCGGCGAAGGCATTGAGCTGATCGACCATCGTGTTAATGGTGTCTTTCAGTTCGGCGATTTCGCCGCGCACATCGACGGTGATTTTCTTTGACAGGTCGCCGGAAGCGATGGCCGTCGACACTTCGGCGATGTTGCGCACTTGTGCAGTGAGGTTCGACGCCATGGAGTTGACGGAGTCCGTCAAGTCCTTCCAGGTGCCGGCAACGCCGAGAACGTTGGCTTGGCCGCCTAGACGGCCGTCCGTGCCGACCTCGCGGGCAACGCGCGTCACCTCACCCGCGAAGGCGTTGAGCTGATCGACCATCGTGTTGACGGTCTCTTTCAGCTGCAAAATCTCGCCCGAGACGTTGACCGTGATCTTCTTCGAGAGGTCGCCGCCGGCAATCGCCGTCGCCACGTCGGCGATGTTGCGCACCTGCGACGTCAAGTTACCGGCCATGAAGTTGACGCTGTCGGTCAAATCTTTCCAGGTGCCGGCGACTCCCGGCACCTGCGCCTGACCGCCGAGCTTGCCTTCGGTGCCGACCTCGCGCGCCACGCGGGTGACTTCCGAGGCAAACGAGTTGAGCTGGTCCACCATGGTGTTGATGGTGTCTTTCAACTCCAGAATTTCGCCGCGCACATCGACGGTGATCTTGCGCGAAAGGTCGCCGCGGGCGACTGCCGTAGTCACGTGCGCGATATTGCGCACCTGGTCGGTGAGGTTGCCGCACATGGCGTTCACCGAGTCGGTCAAGTCCTTCCACGTGCCGGCAACGCCGGGCACGATGGCTTGGCCGCCGAGCTTGCCGTCAGTGCCCACCTCGCGCGCCACACGGGTCACTTCTGAAGCGAACGAGCGCAGCTGATCCACCATCGTGTTGATGGCTTCCTTGAGCTGGAGGATTTCGCCGCGCACGTCGACCGTGATTTTCTTCGACAAGTCGCCGTTCGCTACCGCGATCGTTACCTCGGCGATGTTGCGGACCTGCGCGGTGAGGTTCGACGCCATCGAGTTGACGCTCTCGGTGAGGTCTTTCCACACACCGGTCACGCCGCCGACTTGGGCCTGGCCGCCGAGCTTGCCTTCGGTGCCGACCTCGCGCGCCACGCGTGTCACCTCCGAGGTGAACACGTTGAGCTGTTTGATCATCGTGTTGACGATTTCAGCAGAGCGCAGGAACTCGCCCTTCAACGGGCGGCCGTCGACATCGAGGCTGACGGTGCGCAGGAGGTCGCCTTGCGCCACCGCGGCAATGGCGCGTGTTACTTCCGTGGTCGGCCACAACAGATCGTCGATCAGCGAGTTTACGGAGGCCTCCATTTCGCCCCACGCGCCGTCGGAAAGGCCTAACCGTACACGCTGACGGGTGCGGCCTTCGCGACCCACGACCTGACCGACGCGCTCGAGCTGCTTGGCCATGCGCTGATTGGTGCCGACGATCTCGTTGAAGGTGTCGGCGATCTTGCCCATGATTCCGACCCGGTCGCCCGCCATGCGCACAGAGAAGTCGCCGACCCGCATCGCCTGCAGGGCGTGCAGCAGTTCCGCAAGGCCATGGGCGTCGCCGTTGAGCGCCTGTTCAGGCGGGAGCGCGGGGAGCGGGGAACCGTTGGTCGCCGCTGAGCCGGCGACGTCTTCATGAGCTTGCATAGGTGTCTCCAGCCCCTCCTCGGGGGCGCGCGGCGGAGAGATTCCGGCAATAGCGGCAAGGAACTCGGATGGGGCTAAAAGCGTCGACCGAGCTTGGAACTAGCCAATCCGAAGCTCGAGGCCGCCAATGGGCAAAATGATCCAGCACGTCGCTTAGGCCGAACGCGCTGCGCGGGAGAAGGTCTCTAACAAGTCGGACCAGAATCCCCCTCACGGGTCATGCCCCACCTTTTGTGCCATGACCCGGAACGCGGCTAAGAGGCCAAAGTTCCGAGAGAAAATGCCGTTTTCAACAAAAAATTCCGGGTGGTTTATCCGCCCTTGCGGGTGGCGCCGACTCGCCTTGTGCAGCGCCGAAGGCAGGGAACCAAAAACACCTGAGGGCTTTATCAGTTGTTCCGTAGCTCGTCAGACTCTCTCTCCGGTCCGGCCGCGGCGCCGGGGATTTTTTATTTATTGCCAGAGGAGACGCGCATGAAATCGTGGTCGCGCACCGGAATTCTGAGCGTATTTGTGTTGGCGGTCTCCGTTGTCCAGGCGTTCGCTTACGGAGTTACGATCCGGCGCAACACAGAGTATGCCGAGCACGATGGCGTTAAGCTGCATGGCGATCTGTATCACCCGGTATCTCGTGAACGAGAAAGATTGCCGATCGTGCCGGTTGTAATCGCCGTGCACGGCGGCGGCTGGCGGAGCGGATCCTCCGACTACTACAGGCACTGGGGTCCCTATCTCGCCGAGGCTGGATACGCGGTTTTCGCAATCGAATACCGGCTGTCCAAGCCAGGCCAGAAAACCTACCCAGCCGCGGTTTACGACGTACGTGCGGCCGTCCAATTTGTTCGCGCCCAGGCTTCATCGCTTGCCATCGATCCCGACCGTATCGCCCTGATGGGGGACGGCGCTGGCGCGCATCTGGCCGCGCTGGTGACGCTCGCCAACGCCGAACCGGCGTTTTCCAGTCAGTACAAAGACGACCCCAATGCGAACACGCCCGCCACCGTCAAGGCGGCACCATTGTTCTACGGCATCTACGATCTTGTTGCGCAGTGGGAGCACGACCAGGTCGCGCAGCCGCTCGATCAGGTTACTGGCCAATTCTTGGGCGCGACGCCCATGGCGAACCGGCAGCTTTATTTCGAAGCGTCGCCGCCAAGCTACGCCACGGTCGACAGAAACAAACCGGAATTTCTCATCATCTACGGCACCTCCGACGAGGTCGTAGACGCCAACACCCAATCCCTGGTTTTCCAGAAGGCGCTTCGGCAAGCGCAATTCTTTGCCCACAAAATCGAGATTCCCAGTGTCGGGCACTATTGGGTCCCCGATCCGTTCAATGATCCGCAAAGCCCAAACGCCTATGTGGGTCCGCGGCTTCTCCGTTTCCTCGAGAAAGCGCTGCTGGGCGCGCCGCCAAGTTGAACGACGGCCCCAACAAATTGGAAACTATTAGAGGAAACCGAACAGCGGCACGGCGCCGGGCCTGAACCTTTCCCCGGGGGTGACGACAAATGGGTATCGCAACCCTCTGCCCTCGGAGAACGGCCATGTCTCGTAAAGTCATCCTCACCCTCGCAACCGCGGCTACGGTTGCCGCTGCGTCCATTGCATCGTCCAGCACGAGTTACGCCCGCGGTGGTCTCCGCTTTGGCGACACCGATCGCATCTCCGGCCCCAACCATTTCGTCAACGCCAGTCACTTTGCGCGTATAAATCACCTTCCGCGGATCAATGAGCCACGCGATCCGGGCCACCACATCGGTCTCCACGAGCATCACCACCACTGGGCGTTCCGCAATGGCATCTGGGGCGAAGTCGACGACGACGTCGTTGCCGACACGGTGGACGTTACGCCCGGCCCGTGTACCTGTCTGACCAAGAACTACACGCCGACCGGTCTCGTGGTGTTCGCCGACATTTGCACCAAAGAATCGGCCAGCGCGCCGGTCGACAGCACCGCTGACGCCACGCAAGGGCCAACCACGCCTCCGCCTGCCGTGCAGGCCCCAGCAGCGACCGCGACTCCGTCGAACTTTGCGGGGCGCACCTATCAGGACTATCTGGCGGCCAACCCACAGGCGGCCGAGCAGGCTCCGGCGAAGAACTAACGACGAAACACACGTGAAACGACCGCCGCCCGCGGACACTTCGCGGGCGGCTTATTTTTTAAGAGAAGACCGGGAGACCGTCGGGACCAACCTCGCCCTTGAAGGAAATGTAGCCACCGTCGATCAGGAGATCGGTCGCAGTGACGAAGGATGACTCGTCGCCCGCGAGGTAGAGCGCGCCAGCTGCGATTTCGTCGGGCTCTCCCGGCCGATTGAGCAGATGACGCGGGCCGTTGGCGACGCGCGCCTGCTCCTTGCCACCGCTGCGCGCGCTCGATCGCTCGGTCAAAATAAAGCCGGGCGAGATGGTGTTGGCGCGGATGTTGTCGGCAGCGTGATCCATGGCCAGGATGCGGGTGAAATGAATGAGCGCGGCCTTCGTGGTGCAATAGGGCGAGCGCAACGGCACGCCGAGGTGGCCCAGCTGCGAAGCAATGTTGATGATGCAGCCGCCACCGGCACGGCGCAGCTCGGGCACGCCAAATTTGCACATCAGGAACACGCCGGTCAGATTGACCGCAATGGCCTTGTTCCATTGGTCGAGGGTAAGCGTCTCGACCGAGCCGTCCGGCGTGACAGTGGCTGCGACGTTGACCAAAGTGGTCAGCTTGCCGAAATGCCCGACGGTGCGCGCGACGGTCTCCCTAGCGCTTGTCTCATCGGACACATCGACCGAGAGCCCGAGCGCGCGGCCACCGCTGTCGCCGATGGCGCGGGCAACCGCTTCGGCCTTGCCGGGATCGAGGTCGGCCACAGCGACTTCGGCACCTTCTGCGGCGAACAACCGGGATATGGCACCGCCGATCTCACCGCCGCCGCCACTGACGAGCGCCACGCGCCCCTTGAGCCTTGCTCCCGTCGCCATATCAATGCGCCGCTTCGACGAAACTGCCATCGACGATCGCCGACTTGGCGGGGTACGGCGGCTTGATCAAATCGATCTCCGCAAGGCCCTCGGCCATCTTGTCATAGACTGCGTCCGACACATCGCCATTGAAGCCGAACAGCTTCAACTTGGCGACCAGATAATCGTAGGCCTCGGCCGAGTCCTTCGGATCTTGCTTGGCGCGCTTCACCAGAATGTCGATGGCCCGTTGTCTGTTGGCCGGGTCGTAGAGCCAGCGGACGCCGCGTTTGTAGTCGCGCGCGAAAGCGACCAGCGTGTCGCGATTCGCCGCCGCCCAGGCGTCATTCGCCCCCCAAACGGTGAAAGGAATACCCTCCGCGAAAGGCTTGGTATCACCGAGATTGGAAAGGCCGGCCTCAATCGCTTTGAAGTACGTCGGCGGATTGAGGATCGCAGCATCGACCGCGCCGGCGGCAAGCGCCGCGAAGCGGTCACCCGCCGCCTTGGCATAGACAAAGTCCACGTCGCTCGTCTTCAGCCCGGCGGAGGCGAGAAACGGCTTGATG
>JASHVC010000223.1 GCA_030039655.1 Xanthobacteraceae bacterium
TCTGATAAAGCTCGCGAAAATAGTTCGAGAGGTTCGCGTATTCGTCGAGCCGCCGCAGATTGCACTTGTAGCCCACATAGTAGCACGGGTCGAAACGGACCAGGCTGGGGAATAGCCGCCAGTCCGCTTCGGTCTCGACCTCACCGCACAGATAACGCTGCCGCGACAGCCGTTGCTCCAGGCCGTCCAGCGTCTCGAACAAGAGTTCGACCGAACCGTCATAGGCTTCTTGCGAGATCGAATAACCACAGCCGTTGACGGCATTGTTCACACCCTTGAGCACTAGCGTGTTGGTGGCGTCGATCTCGGCGCGCAGGGACTCGGGATAGTAGTCCGGCGTCGGCTCAGCAATGCCCGCAAACGCCGTGTTGAACATGCGAATGATTTCGGAGGACTCGTTGTTGACGACGCGGCGCGTCTTGGCGTCCCACAGCGTTGGCACGGTCACCCGCGTGGTGCAGGCCGGATTGGCGATTGTATAAAGCTCATGCAGCCAGTGTACGCGCTGGTCGGTTCCGGGCACGACGTGGCCGGCTTCGCCGAATGACCAGCCCTGGCCGTCGACTTCCTGAAAAGTGTTGGTGAGTGTCACGAACGGCTCGAGCTTTTTCAGCGTGCGCATCAGCGTGGTGCGGTGCGCCCACGGACAGGCGACCGCGCAATAGAGGTGATAGCGCCCGGGCTCGGCGGGAAAGGTGGCGCCGGCGTCGCCGCTGATGCGATCTCGGAAGATGGAGTCGCGCTTAAAGTACAGCCCCTTGTCATCGTGATTGAAGAGGATGTTCTCCTTGCGCCATTTGCCCTCGACTAACTGTCCCATTCTTCGTCTCCCGCGCGATGACCCGCCTTACGCGCGCCATTAATTTGGCCCGGCCTGATTTGGACCGTCAACGTTGACCTTCGCATCGCCGTTTGCTGGTCATAGCCCGTCAGATAGTATGGCGGCCCTGCACGCAAGGAAGGCGTTTGCGCATTGTTGCCCGCTTTGGGCCGTGGCAGGAAAGTCGCAAAGCGGGTTGCATGACAGGACTTGAGCGACCGCTCCGGCAGGGCGGCAACGAACGCTCCAACAGAACGAGACCGGCATTTGCGAAGGGGAGCGTTACGCCGTGTTTCATAGCGTCGACTACCTTCTGCGGCCCAAATCCATCGCCATCGTCGGGGCTTCGGATTCAAGCCGCGGCGGCTGGGCGCAATCGATCTACGACAATCTCGAATTCAGCGGTTTCCCGGTAAAAATCTATCCGGTGAATCCGAAGCGCCGTGAAGTCTGGGGCCGGCAGGTCTATCCCGACTTTGCGTCCATCCCCGAGCCGGTCGACTTGGCGTTGACTATCATTCCCACGGCCTTCGTGACCGAGGCGCTGGCTGAAGCGAGCGAGCACGGTCTCAAATGCGCGCTGATCTATGCGGCGCAGTTCGGCGAAGGCGGCGATGCCGAAGGACGCAAGCGCGGACAGGCGCTGCTCAATCTTTCGGCCAAGCATGGCCTGCGGATTTCCGGCCCGAACTGCATGGGCGCGCTGTCCATCCGCGAAAAACTCCTGATGTATCCGGCCAAGCGTGTGCGCGCGCTGAAGCCGGGTTCGGTCGGTGTCGTATTTCAGTCCGGCGGCACGTTTCAGTTTTGGTTGCAGCAGGCGTCGCTGCGCGGGCTCGACTTTTCTTATGCGGTGTCGAGCGGCAACGAGCTCGATCTCGATCTCGCCGACTACATCAACTTTCTGGTCGAGGACGAGTACACCAAGATGATTGCTTGCCTGGTCGAAGGCATCCGCCGGCCGCAAAGCTTCATGGCGGCGGCCGCAAAGGCGCTTGCCGCACGCAAGCCCATCGCGCTCGTCAAAGTCGGGCGCAGTGAGCGCGGAAGGGCGGCGACCGCCAGCCACACCGGCGCCATCGCGGGTGACGATCAGGTCTTTGATGCCGCCTGCCGCAAGTACGGCGTCATCCGCTGCCCTTCGCTCGACGATCTGATGGAGACTTGTCTCGCGCTGGCGCCCGGCCGGCTGCCGAAAGGCAATCGTATCGCCATGGTCGGGTTTTCGGGCGGCGCCAAGGGCCTGGTGCTCGACTATGCGAGCGACGAAGGCGCGGTCATGGCGCCGCTTACGCCGGAGACCAAGGCGAAACTGCCGGCCATGATCGATCCGGGGCTTCCTCCCGAAAATCCGCTCGATGTCGGCGCGGCGGTTGGCGTGCTGGCCGACAAATTCGCCGAGATCTGCAAAGTCATGTGCGCCGATCCGACGGTCGATCTCATCACCGTTCAGGCGATCGTTCCGGTCAACCCGGATGACCCCAGCGATCCCGCACCGCTGCGCAGCGTTGCCGCCTCGACCCACAAACCGGTCCTCGCGTTTGGGCGGATGGCGCAAAACGCAACCGAGGCGAGCCGAAAATATCAAAGCGAAACCGGCGTGCCATTCATCCAAGGCTTGCCCGAAACGGTGCGAGCGCTGCAAAGCCTGGTGCGTTACGCCGAGGCGCTGAGGCGTGGCATTGCGGAGCTTCCTGAGCCGAGCGGTCGCGCTGAAAATCTTGCAGGCCCCACGTTCGATGCGCTGCTGGCCTCGCACGGCCTACCGGCACCGAAGAGCGTGCTGGCTAAAACGCCTCACGAAGCTGCGGCCTTCGCCGCCCGCATCAGCTTTCCCGTCGCCGTGAAGATCATTTCGCCGCAAGCCAGCCATAAGACCGAAATCGGCGGCGTCACTCTTGGCCTGCGCGATGCGGCCGCCGTGAGCGATGCTGCGAGCGCCATGGCGGCGCGGCTTGCGAAGCACGATCCGCACGCCGAGCTGCAGGGCTTTCTTGTTCAGGAAATGGTCGGCGGCCTCGAGGTCATTCTTGGCGTCCGTCACGATCCGCAATTCGGGCCCTTCATGCTGTTCGGGCTTGGCGGCGTGCAGGTGGAGATCCTCAAAGACATCGCCATTCGCCTGTTGCCGATTGACGAGGCGACGGCGCGTGAGATGATCGCCTCGTTGCGTGGTGCCGCGCTGTTCGATGCCTTCCGCGGCCGGCCCAAGCGCGATGTCGGCGCCGTGGTCCAGGCCATGACGGGCCTGTCGCGCCTGTTCGTCGATCACCAGGCGTGGCTCTCCGACCTGGAGATCAACCCGCTGATTGTTCTTGCTGAAGGCGAGGGCGTGCGCGCCGTCGATGTGCGCGCAGTGCCGCGAAAGCCTTAAAGGAGCCGGCGCCATGGACACGGCCATTGCCACCGACGAGCTGAATTTCGATCTTCCCGAAGAAATCCGCATGCTGCGTGACACGGTCCGCAAGTTCGTCGACCGCGAACTCATTCCCATCGAGCGCACCTGCCGCGTCAACAACAAGCTCAAGCCCGAAGTTCGCGCTGACCTCGTCGCCAAGTCCACCGCGCTTGGGCTCGCCGGCTACGACGTGCCGCGCGAATACGGCGGTCTGGGCATGGGGCTGGTCGCCAAGGTGACGGTGTGGACCGAGCTCAGCCGCAGCATCGCGTTACCATCCCGCGGCGTCGATATTTTCGGGCCCAATGTCAGCCCGATCCTTTATCACCTCGACGAAGCGCAGAAGGCCAAGTATCTGCTGCCGACCATTCGCGGCGAGCTGAACTGGTGCCTGGGGCAGACTGAGCCCGACGCCGGCGGCGATCCTGGCAGCATGCGCACGACCGCCGTGCGCCAGGGCGATCACTATGTGATCAACGGTACCAAACGCTTCATCACCGGCGCCGACGAAGCCCATTACGCCCAACTCATCGCCGCGACCGACCGCGCCAAAGGTTCGCACGGCGGCATCTCGGCCTTCATTGTCAATATGAAAGCACCGGGCGTGAAGCTGTTGCGCTCGCAGGAGCTGGTGATCGACGACCGTCCGTGGGAGATCGCGTTCGAGAACGTCAAAGTGCCGGTCGAAGACCGCATCGGCGAAGAAGGCGACGGGTTCAAGCATGCGCAGCATTGGCTCAATGTCGGCCGCATCCGGCATGGCGCCCGCAGCCTTGGCGTGATCGAGCGCTGCCTCGAGCTCGGCGCCAAGTACGCCAAGCAGCGGGTCACGTTCGGCCATCCGCTGGCAGACCGGCAGGCGGTGCAATGGATGCTCGCGGACAGTTACATGGACGCGCACCAGCTTCGCCTGATGGTCTATGACGCGGCCTGGAAATACGATCAGGGCCGCGACATCCGCCCCGAGGCCTACATGGCCAAGATTTTCGGCGACACGCAGTCGTTTGTCGCCGCCGATCGCTGCATGCAGATCCACGGCGGCATGGGCCTCGCCACCGATCTGCCGATCGAAAAATTCTGGCGTGATCAGCGCAGTATGATGATCACCGAAGGGCCGATCGAAATTCTGAAGATGACGCTCGCGCGGCACGTGCTGCGCACTTATGGATGACCGCAAAACTGCAAGGAGTCAGTGATGGCTGAATACAAATACGAATGCGTGAATGTCAGGGTCCGCGACGGCATAGGCTGGGCCTTCCTGAACCGCCCCGACAAGCGCAACGCCATGAGCCCGCAGCTCCATTACGACATGGACGACGCGCTGGCGCGGCTCGAGGTCGATGACGACGTCAAGGTCGTGGTGGTGAGCGGGGAGGGCGGCAACTTTAGCGCCGGCCAAGACCTCAAACGCTTCTTCCGCGAACTGGAAAAGAAGCCGGCTGAGCGCAAGAAAGCGGCGGCCGCCGCCAACCGCTGGCGCTGGGAGCGTCTGTACAATTACGACAAGCCGACCATCGCCATGGTGCACGGCTATTGCGTCGGGGGCGCCTTCATGCAGCTGCTCGGCTGCGACTTTGCTATCGCTGCCGAGAACGCCACGTTTTCGCTGTCGGAGGTCAACTGGGGCATTCTTCCAGGCGCGCTGGTCTCCAAGTGCGTCGCCGACATGGTGCTGCCGCGGCACGCGCTCTATTACGCCTGCCTCGGCGAGCCTTTCGACGGAAAGGAAGCCGCCCGCATCGGCATGGTCAATTACGCGGTGCCGCTCGACAAGCTTGAAGACGCTGTCAGCGATCTCGCCGACCGTCTGATGAAGAAAAGCCCGGCGGTGCTGCGCGCCACCAAGCACGCGATCCGCCACGTGCGCACCATGGATGTGCCGCAGGCCTACGACTATCTTGCCGCCAAGGGACAGGCGATCAAGGTCGCCGACAAGGAAGACTCCTACAACACCGGCTTGCGCCAGTTTCTTGACGAGAAGACCTACAAGCCGACCTTCGAGCCGTTCAAGCTCGGTACTATGCTGACGGACCAGCGCCAAGCGAAAAAATAGGGCCAGGGATGCATGACACGGTTGCGGCGATTGCGACTCCCTCTCCCCGGAGGGGAGAGGGTTGGGGTGAGGGGGCTCGGAGGTCTGAGAAAAACCTCGGCGTCCGAACCCCCTCACCCTCGCTCGCTGCGCTCGCTCGACCTCTCCCCTCCGGGGAGAGGTGAATCGCGGAACAGCAGATAGCCAGTACCATCATTCCAGGTACTAGCTCGGGGTGACTAACTTGTCGGGGAGGAGAACGATGTTGCGAACGATACTCGTCGCATTGTCGGTGATGGTGCTCGGCGCCGTCATGCCGAACGCCGCGTCGGCACAGTTCTTCAAGGGCAAGACGATCACTATGATCGTCAATTACCCGGCCGGAGGTCCGACCGATCTGGAAGGGCGCATCGTCGCGCAGCATCTGCCGGCCTTCATTCCCGGTAATCCGAGCGTCATCGTCAAGAATGTCGGCGGGGCGGGCGGTCTCATCGGCAGCAACCAGCTCGGCGAAGCCGCACCCAATGGCGAGACCATGGGCTTTTTCACGCTCGACGTATCGAGCCAGATCCTCGGCAATCCGGCGCAGAAAACACAGTTCCAGAACTTCGTCTACATCGCCGGCGTGGAGAGTCCTCTGGTTGCCTATATCCGCAAGGATACGCCGCCCGGCATCAGCACCGCCGCCGATCTGATAAAGACCAACGGCTTCAAGGCGCTGTCGCTCAACGCCGAGAGCACGAACACCATCAACATGGATGTGTCGCTCGATCTGCTCGGCGTCAAATATGAGCCGATCCCCGCGTATCGCGGGCTGAAGGAAGTCGAGACCGCGATCCTGCAGAACATCGGGCAGATGGCCAACACGTCGCTGTCGGGCTGGACCGGGTCGATTGAGCCCTCCATGTCGAACGTTGTGCTGCCGCTGTGGCAATTGTCGCCGCCCCGGAACGGCGGCTATCCGCGCACCAAGGCCCTGCCGAACCTGCAGACCTTCGAGGAGTTCTATGCGGGCGTGCACCCTGACAAGAAACTTGCGGATCAGTTGCCTTACCGGGCCATGCGCGCGCTTGACGATCCGCTGCTGAAGATGTTTCGCGTCGCCGTGATGCCGCCGAAGACGCCGGACGATGCGGCGACCGCCATGCGCTCAGCCTTTACGGAGATGTGGAAAGATCCGAAATTCCTTGCCGACTATTCCAGAGTGATCAACACCGAGCCGATCCTGGTGACGGCGCAGGAGGGCGAGCAAATTCTCGCAGGGCTGGCGAGCGTGCCGAGCGACGTGAAGGAGTTCCTCACCAAATACATCGCCAATATGACGTCGAGATAGCGGCATCGCCGGAGTCTAAAGCGTCAAGTCAGACGACTCTCTTTTTTGAGACAACACCCAAAGAAACGGCACCCCGCATTCGGCCTGTTTGCAGTTCGTCGACGATTTCGGTGTTCAACACGTCCTCGAGACGGTTCAATGCCCCAGCCGCCAGGATGCCGTCGTAGATGCGGTGATCCCAATGAAACAACAATTTCATGGTGTGATCGGGATGCACCAGCCCGTAGCTGATCAAACCTGGTCCCGGCGCCCGTAGAACAACCGTTTCCGATCCGAGCGATGCAATCGAGGTGACCCCGATGGTGCCGAAATGGTTTGCCCGGTGGCGTCCGATATTGAGGCCCAAAAACCAGACGAGCCTGCGCAGCGGCAGGGGCAATCGCGCTATCTGCAGCAGCCTTTTGAGTGACGGCACGTCTTCGGCGGGAGCATTTTTTCCATGCTGGATGCAATCATGGACGTCCTGCAACGAAAGCTCATCGGCTGGCCCGATTTTAAGAAAGAAAATCGCATCCTTTTCGAGAGAGTCGCGGGTTATCGCGATCATTGCGATACTCTTGGGCACCTCGTAGAAATGCGGTCTAGGCCATTTGAGATAGAAAGTGCGCAGCCTCGGTTCGTCGCGCGCTACGATACAAAACGCCTTTGTCATGATCGCCGCCCAACTGGGCCGCTCTGCTAACGACGCTCGAGCCGTCGCGAGCCGATCAAGCTTTAATGTACGCTCTATAACGACGAGAGGCGCTGACATGCGGATGAAATCGATCACTATCTTGCGCGCCAGTGATATTGATCTGACTGTGCCTCTCATCTCCGCACCGAAATTGGAAATACCACCTTCGCGTCGATCACGTGATCTTGCCACACTTTGGATACGTCTGTCTTAGTCGCGCGGAGAATAGCGCCGGCCAAAAATCTTGTGCTTTGAGGGCGATCCACTGGATAGGGGCGCGGAGGCACCAAAACGCTTTGAGCGAGGGTTGGATCTGGATCGAGGCGGCGGTGCGAGCCGCCTTTTCATTTCCGACGTTTGGCGATTGGGAGCTACGCCCAATCCCGGCCCATTAGTGCCTAGATCCAACTATCAGTGCGCAGACTCGCTTTTGATGCCTGCTCGCAGCCTCGCGCAGACCTTTTGTGCGGTCGCCAACGCATCCCCCGAAAGCTGATTTGTCGCGAGTTGAGCGCAGACATCATCCATTGCTTGAAATGCAGCTTCTACGGGGTCTTTATCCATTTTAGTTGCAAATTCCTGAGCCTCACTAAGACAGCCGGCAACGGTCTTGTCGTCCCAGTGCATAGAAAGGCTTTGGTCGCCCCAGCGTAGGGCGTTGCAGGATTCTGCGTGGGCTGGAAGGGCCCACCCCAGAGCCAAGGTGAAGATGACTACCAGGTGCGCCACCAAAGCGCGCTTGTCGATGCACATGCTCATGTTCGGTTCCTTCCAGGCTTTGGCGTGGCTTACGGCCAAACAAGTGTCGAGCACAAATGTGGCGCCTGCAAGAAAATCCGTCGTCAAAGGGGTGCTGGCTGCCACCGAGTTCAAGTGAATGACGGCGCCGGACTGTCGTAAGCGGCACAACGCCACACCACGGCTGATAACGTGGTAATCTATGCGCCGCGAATCGGGATTCAATGGTAAACTCGTGCTGTTCGGACGCGTTCGGTCCAAGATTGGCCTTGTCGCGCAGTAATTCAACACACAGTCCAGTATTACTGGATTGACGCGTGCTCAGTTTAAAGAGTTTTGGAGGCGGCTTGGCTGGTTGGGCGGGTGGAATCGCGCGGAAGATCAGCGAAATTCCGCATCTATGGCACCGAGATTACGGTTGAAAACTGCCTGGGTTAATATTGAAAACTGCCTGTCCGCGGCAGTACCTTTGCGCGCCCGCTTTGGTTGTTTGATGACACTTCATTGTGGTGCGGGATACGAAGAGCCTGTGATTTCAGTAGTCGCTAACGGTTGCGGTCTGTGTACCTAACCAAAAAGGGGAGAGACCAAATGAAGAAGATTCTTTTGAGCGCCTTGGCGGCGGCAACGCTGATGGCACTCGGTACGGTACCGTCATCGGCGGCTTGTTGCTGCTGGCATAGGCCTTGTTGCGTAAAGGCAACCCCGCTCCGACTTCCACCCCCGCCTCGAATCACAGTTCGGGGGCGGTGTTTCCGCGGCGCAATCTTTTAACCGAGCCAGGCTGGGTGCGGATTGTTTCGTAGCAGCGATGAAGCGTGTGTGACACCCGTGGAGTGAAGGGAACGGTCATCGCCATTGGGTTAGGCCAGCCGGAGACCGGAGGGCCGATCATTTATGAGGTGGCGGCCTTCGTGCGGTGGCACGGGCTGGATGACCCGAGAGGTTCATGTCGGGTTCGGAGAGGGGCTCGGGGTGAAGTTCCCCGGGCCTGCTCTGCTGGCCACCGACGCACCGAATTCCATCGACGTCTAGCGACCTGGTAGGGGGCGAGCACGTGAGTGCTCGGCTTGCGCCGCCGCTAACCGCTTTTCTCCCCAACGAGGACAAATAATCAGCGTGTGGTGCACGCCCAGGCCAGGATGCTGCAGCCACCCGTGCGCTCACGGCAGTTTGCCATGGCAATGCCTTCCGCCTGTCCACGGCTACCTGCCCAGCCGGTGCCGTAGCCGTTACCGCTACCGGTCGCCAAGGCGCCGCAGGCGTTCCTGAACCACAGCACGACGCCACACCTGCCACCGCAATTGTTGAGGGCGCCTTGCTCAGCAGAACCGCGGGAGCCGTAGTCGTATGTATATCCGTAGTTTCCAGTTGCTTGCGAGAAGGCAATGGCGCCGTAATTATCTTCAGCCGAAGCGCTGCCCGCCACAAAGGCCAATAGCGACGCTATCGCGAATGAGAGTGCAATTCTGTATACGGGCATTGTCGTCCCCCCATCTCCTGGTGCGCTCCAAAGCTAATCCAAAGCAGGCGAACTGAAAACACCTGCTTTGACCTTTCACTCTCTTTGTGAGCGCAAGGCGAACGTTGCGGCGGCGCCGCGAGCTGCCTCGTATTGCAGGAAGTCACTTGTTAAGTCCTACTCTGAGCGAAATACTGAAGAGACTTCACCGATCGAACGGAACCTAACCTGTTATCACCATTCGTCATTGTGGTTAGTGGGGACAGCTTCTCCCCAGAGATTGACCATCCCGGCTCATCCTCAAACGATTCTAATTTGCATTAGCTGCGTCTCCGGTCGCTTGAGATCAATGAAGGACCTCGTGAGCACTCTCCAGTCCTGGTGGAGCACCAGTCAGTCCTGGCAAATCGACATTGCGGCTTTCCCGTATGGCGTCAGGTTGGAAAAAGCATTGTTCTTAGCCGTCGTTCTTTACTTCGCCCTCAAGATCATCGGACTGGTGAACGGGATCAGAGGGACTGAGACATGGTCAGTGCATGTCAGAACCGGCAACGGCCACGAAGGCAAAGTGCGCCTGCCGAGGACGGTTGACGGCTCAAAATATAACGATCGAAGCGGCACTGTTGAATTCCGTGAACTGCCATCCTCAAGCCGGGCATGGTGGAAAAAGTTGCTCGGCGTGGGCCGACCAAAATTGCTTTACAGCGATGATTGCGTCTTTTCCGTGCCGCTTGCCGGTCCGAAACTCGAAGGCTTGGTTCACGTCGATCAGGAGATGGCGGAGAAGATCGCAACGGCCATTCATGGTGGCGAGTTAGAGGGCAGCAATACCCAAGTTCAGACAATTCTCATACAAACGACACTCAATGTCACCGCCCGAAGAACCAACAGCATCAAATTCCTGCTGAACCATCCGGATCCCACGCTGAAAACCACAGCCTGGGTAGTTCTCGTCACTACGCTATTCGAGATATTTCGTAGCCTTATCTTTGAAGTGTGAGGCTTTGGCGGGGCCCAGGTTCTGAAGCTTTCCCGATGGCTTGTCAGATGTTTGAGCCTCGCCTTTGCCGCGGCGGGACAGGAGCTTTTCCCGCTGCTGGTGCCGTGAGTGGAAACGAGGAGCTTGCAAAAACAAATTCCGCGAGGTCGATCGGAAACGAAAGCGGGCAGGGAATACGCAGCTCAGTTTGACGTTGATTGATGCGCAGGATTTTCTTTGCTTTTTGGCGGTGTCGCGCGCATTTCTAATATTAACGTTGTCTGGACCCTTCTTGCTCGAGTTCCTGCCCGGCGGTAATAAACCGACGGTTGCGGCGTGTATACTTGACCAAAGGGGAAGGACCAAATGAAGACAGTTCTGTTGAGTACCTTGGCGGCTGTAACGCTGATGGCGCTTAGTACGGTACCGTCATCGGCGGCCTGTTGCTACCACTGGCGCTGCTGCCATTGCCGTCCTTGTTGCGCGCCACCACCTCCACCGCCGCCTCCTTGTGGCTGTTGCGGCCTGCCGCGCGGATACATCTTTTAAAGAAGTCCAATCCCGAGCCAGGCGATCTCTATCACGAGGCCTTTCGCTCTGGCTCGGGCCGTGCCTCATTAGTTTGCAAGAAGTCGTGACAGGGCGGAGGAAGGTCGACGCCGGCCGTCGAATTGAACGTGCGTAACGTGAGAACTTAACGGTTCGAAACCGCTATCCGCGCCTGGAGGCCCCCCAACTTCCCTCGCATTCGCCGCCCGAAGTTCTCCACCAGCCGCCGCCGGACGTGGCATGGAGCCGGCCATAACCGACCGCACTGCCCATGCTGTTGCTCACCGTCACAACGGTTCCTCCGCTGCTACTGACCGAACCGTCAAGTGAATAGTCGCCTCCTCCACCTTCCACCCGCCCCCCGATGATGCGGACTGCAACGCGGTAGCTGTTGCAAGACCCGGACGAGGTGCTGATCACTACGCTCCAAAGCCCATCGAATGAACTGGATCGGCCGTCCAAGGAGTGCTTGCGCGCATCTGCCGGCTTCCCCGCCGCCGCCACGAGCAGGACCGCGACCGCGCCCGCGGCGAGAAGGCTCCAAAATTTCTTCATCTCTTTGGCCTCGCTGTTATCGATGATTTCAGCCGTGAGGCTACCAACGATTGTGACCGTATTCAATGATTGTGGAAAACGAATTTTTCTGAATGTGCGACGTGCGAGATATCCCCAGCATCGCTTCGGCTTCTGCACCCGTATTTTCCTCGAAACTTCCGTGCACAAGTTTTTGCATTTGGTTGCTAACGTCATCGGCGACCAACGAAAACCCGCTTGAAAAGAATGAAGCCGCCAAGCGAGGCGGCCTCGGCGTTGCAATTATTGATAATCAGCACTTTGGCTGGCCTGGGCCACCGCACTTCACAGTATCGGGACCGGCCGGATGCCACAACGCATCCGCCTGGGCCTCTGAATCGACGTTAGCGCTGCAGCCGATGATGCGGCAATGGTGGCCGCCCGCTCTTTTGCACTCGTCCAAAGCGCCTTTCGAAGCCTCAGCCTTAGTGTTGAAACTCCAAGTCCTACCCTGGGCCCCTTTGCCCTGCGATCCACATCCCCATCCTGCCCATGCGGGCGCGCTGGTAGCTGCCAGAACGAGGACACTCGTCAGAATGATCAGGTGTTTATGCATTGTCGTCCCCTCAGGTTTCGCCGCGCTTGCCCTATCGCGCCGGCGGACAGGAACTGCAATGCGTGGCAGTAAGTTGTGCCCGTTCTGCACACGCGGCTTGAAAGGCCGCGCTGTAGTTGACGTGCAGGATTCGCGGGTTGCCGCGAACCGGATGCCGAAGGAGATCGCGCTCTGCTACTGCAGTACCTTCGCCGCCGTGCAGCGTCTGCGCTTCTTCGCATGCTGGCCAGGGCCAGCGCCAACGTGATCGGCCTGCAAGGCTTAGGGTCACGCAGTAGGGGGTTCGAGCAATTCGAGCCGCACGCGCGTGACGAGGTCGGTGATGTACGGATCGTTTCGTCTGCGCGGCCGTTCGGCGGTAATCGGTATCCTGGCCGCAAGCCGCCCAGGCTGACCCATGACGGCGACGATCTCGTCAGCCAGATAGACGGCCTCGTCGATAGAATGTGTCACGAACAGAACGGTCTTCTGCGTTGCGTCGTGAATGCGCGCGAGCTCATCCTGCAATCCCTCGCGTGTGATTGCGTCAAGCGCGGCAAAAGGCTCGTCCATGAGCAGGATATCGGGATCAACCGCAAGCGCCCGCGCGAGCGCAACGCGCTGCCGCTGACCACCCGAAAGTTCGTGCGGATATCGCTCGTCAAATCTTGACAAGCCGACCAGTGCGAGGGAGCTCGCGGCTCTGTCCTGCCGCTCCGCGGCTTTGAGCTGACCGCGTTCCAAACCAAACTCGACGTTGCGTCTGACGGTGCGCCACGGCAGCAGCCGTGCATCCTGAAACACGAGCGCCACCGGCAGCGGTTTGTCGCTCTGCTCTGTTTCTATCGTGACCTTCCCGGTGCTCGGCGGCAGCAAGCCCGCTACAACGCGCAGCAAGCTCGATTTGCCCACGCCCGAGGGTCCCAGAATGGCGACAAAGCGGCCCGCGGGTACCTCGAGGTTCAGATCGCGCAAGACCTCGGTGGATGCTCCATCGCGCGCGAAGGTAAGCCCGATATGTTCGAGCTTGATTATTCCTTCCATCGGAGCAACCGGGACTGAATTGCCACAAAGAGCGTGTCGAGAATCCCGTAAAGCGCCGCCATGGTTGCCATGTAGATCACGACGATATCGCTCGCGAGCAGGTTCGACGCTTGCATCATGCGCTGTCCGAGCCCCGGCACGCCAAAGATTTCCGCCGCCACCACCGCCATCCAGGCCTGCCCAAGCGCCGTGCGCAAGCCGGCGAGAATGCCCGGTGCCGAAGCCGGCAAAATGACTTTGACGAGCTTCTGGTCTGCGCGGCGAAAGCCGAAAGCATCGGCAAGCTCGATCAGATCACGATCGACCGCGCGCACGGCGCCCAGCGCTGCGAAATAGGAAATCCAGAAAACCCCGATGCCGATGATGAAGACCGCCGCCTTCGGATCGATGCCGAACCACAGGATTGCGAATGGCACCCAGGCAAGCCCTGGGATCGGTCGCAGCACCCGCACGACCCACGCAAGCGTTGCCTCCAGGGTAACCGACATTCCGGTCGCGACGCCGAGCGAGACCCCGAGCAGGCAGCCAAGGAAGAGGCCGGCGAGATAATGCTGCAGACTGGTTATAAGCGATGAGAACCAGATGCCCGAATTTAGTTCGCGCAGGAACGCGCGCGGCAGCGCGCTGGGCGGCGGCAGCACCGACGCCGAGACAAACCCGAGTGTCGGGGCCAACTGCCAAACCGCGAGAAAGATCAGAAAACCCAGAGCGGCGAGCGCGACCCGCTGCGTGCGTTTCACCTCAAGAGCCGTTCGGCATCAATTCGCCGCCTCAGTTTCCTGCCAGGGCTCGATCATATACCGAGATAGCAAACAGTCCATCGAGCGGAACGGGCTTATCAAGCGCACCAAGCTTGATCTGATAGTCTTGCAGTTTGGCGGTTGAATCGACGATGCGGCGCGGGTCGGAGGTAAACTGCGTCTGTGGGGACTTGATGGCT